>DMWU01000205.1 GCA_003483125.1 Erythrobacter sp.
TCCAGCGGCACCAGCGGGCGCAGCTCCGGCGGAATCACAGGGATCACTTCCAGGATCATCCATTCTGGACGGTTACCCGAATCGATGAAGCTTTCGACGACCTTCAGGCGCTTGATGATCTTCTTGGGCTTAAGGGCGGACTTAGTTGTGGCCAGCTCTTCAAGCAGGTCTTCACGCTCCTGCTCCAGATCGAGATCCATAAGCATGACCTTGACGGCTTCGGCGCCGATACCCGCGCTGAATGCGTCTTCGCCATATTCTTCCTGCGCTTCGAGCAGATCGTCTTCAGTCAGCAACTGGAACTTCTCAAGCGGGGTAAGGCCCGGCTCGATTACGATGTAGCTTTCGAAGTAGAGAACGCGCTCAAGCTGCTTCAACTGCATGTCGAGCAGCAAGCCGATGCGCGAAGGCAGCGACTTCAGGAACCAGATATGCGCAACGGGCGCGGCCAGCTCGATATGGCCCATGCGCTCACGGCGTACCTTGGTGACGGTTACTTCGACGCCGCACTTCTCGCAGACGACGCCCTTATACTTCATGCGCTTATACTTGCCGCAAAGGCATTCATAGTCCTTCACGGGGCCGAAGATACGCGCGCAGAATAGGCCGTCACGCTCAGGCTTGAACGTACGATAGTTGATCGTTTCCGGCTTCTTGATTTCGCCGAAAGACCAAGAACGGATACGCTCTGGCGAGGCAAGGCCGATTTGGATCTGGTCAAAAGTTTCCGGCTTGGCCAGTTGGTTCGTGAATTTGGTCAGTTCATTCATTTTTCAATTCCCTTACGGGTGAAACTCAGGGGCGGATCTGGAAGGGGCTGGTAGCCCGCTTCCGCTATTCCGCCGCCTCCGGCCATTCGTCCTCGTCGCCGTCTTCGCCATCGCTAAGCGATTTCAGTTCGACATTGAGGCCAAGGCTGCGCATCTCCTTCACGAGAACGTTGAAGCTCTCAGGAATGCCGGCCTCGAAAGTATCGTCGCCCTTGACAATCGCTTCATAGACCTTGGTACGACCAATCACGTCGTCTGACTTGACGGTGAGCATTTCCTGCAAGGTGTAGGCAGCGCCGTAAGCCTGCAGTGCCCAGACCTCCATCTCACCGAAGCGCTGACCACCAAACTGTGCTTTACCGCCGAGCGGTTGCTGGGTGACGAGCGAGTATGGACCGATCGAACGAGCGTGGATCTTGTCGTCGACCAAGTGGTGAAGTTTGAGCATGTAGATGATGCCAACGGTCACCTTGCGGTCGAAAGCCTCGCCGGTGCGTCCATCATAGAGCACTGACTGGCCCGAGCTATCGATGCCTGCTTTCTCCAGCTCGACAGTCACATCGCCTTCGCGTGCGCCATCGAACACTGGCGTACCCATTGGAACGCCTGTGCGCAGGTTGCCAGCCAGCTCAACGATTTCCTCGGTGTTACGTGCATCGATCTCATCGTGATACTGGTCACCATAAATGTCTTTCAGGCGGTCAACGATTGCGGCAGGCGGCTTCGCCTTCTTATAGTCCTCGGCAGCATTGGGGTTCTCGTTCTTCCACTCTTCAAGAGCGGCAGTGATATCCTGGCCCAAGCCGCGAGCAGCAAAGCCCAAGTGTGTCTCGAAGATCTGCCCGACATTCATACGCGAAGGCACGCCCAGCGGGTTCAGCACGATATCGACCGGCGTGCCATCTTCTAGGAATGGCATGTCTTCAACCGGCAGAATGCGGCTGATCACACCCTTGTTCCCGTGGCGGCCAGCCATCTTGTCGCCCGGCTGTAGCTTACGCTTTACCGCGACGAAGACCTTGACCATCTTGAGAACGCCCGGAGCGAGTTCATCACCACGCTCGAGCTTTTCCTTACGGTCCTCGAACTTCTCGTCGATGCCCTTGGCGGCTTCATCATATTGCGATTTCACCGCTTCAAGCTGGGTCTGCCGCTTGTCATTGGCTACTGCGAACTTGAACCATTCGTGACGATCGACGCCTTCAAGGACATCTGCTGTAATCTTCGTGCCCTTCTTCACACTCTTCGGTGCTGCAGAGGCAGTTTGGCCGACCAGCATATCGCGAAGGCGATTATAGGTCGCGCGGTTGAGGATCGCGCGTTCATCCTTGCTATCCTTGCGCAGGCGCTCGATTTCCTCATGCTGGATCGCACGCGTACGGTCATCGATCTCGATACCGTGACGGTTGAAGATGCGAACGTCGACAATCGTACCCGCAGTGCCTGGAGGCAGCCGGAGCGAGGTATCGCGTACATCGCTGGCCTTCTCTCCGAAGATCGCACGCAACAGCTTTTCTTCCGGCGTCATCGGGCTTTCGCCCTTAGGTGTGATCTTGCCCACCAGGATATCGCCCGGGTGCACTTCGGCACCGATATAAACAATGCCGGCTTCGTCGAGGTTACGCAGCGCTTCTTCGCCAACATTCGGAATATCACGAGTGATATCCTCAGGGCCGAGCTTGGTGTCGCGAGCCATTACTTCGAATTCCTCGATATGAATCGAGGTGAAGACGTCGTCCTTAACGATCCGCTCTGAAATCAGGATGGAGTCTTCGTAGTTGTAGCCATTCCAGGGCATGAAAGCGACGAGGCTGTTCTTGCCCAATGCCAGCTCGCCCAGATCAGTCGAAGGACCATCAGCGATGATATCCCCTTCTTCGATCACATCGCCAACTTTCACCAGCGGGCGCTGGTTGATGCAGGTCGACTGGTTGGAACGCTGGAACTTCTGCAATGTGTATATGTCAACGCCCGACTGGCCGGGTTCTACATCGCCGATTGCACGGATCACGATGCGGGTTGCGTCGACCTGGTCGACGATACCGCCGCGGCTTGCCGCGATTGCGGCGCCGGAATCGCGCGCAACCGTTTCTTCCATGCCTGTGCCGACGAAAGGCGCCTCGGCCTTAACCAGCGGCACGGCCTGGCGTTGCATGTTCGAACCCATCAACGCGCGATTGGCGTCATCGTTTTCCAGGAATGGAATGAGCGACGCTGCAACCGAAACCAGCTGCTTGGGAGAAACGTCCATCAGCGTGATCTGGTCGCGCGGAGCCATGAAGTAATCGCCATTCTGGCGAGCAGAGACGAGCTCTTCAGCGAAGTGGCCCTTCTTATCGAGCTCTGCCGAGGCCTGCGCCACAGTGTGCTTCTGCTCTTCCATGGCCGAGAGATAGACCACCTCGTCGGTGACCTTGCCGTTATCGACCTTACGATATGGCGTTTCGATAAAGCCGTACTTATTGACTCGGCTGAAGCTCGCCAGCGAGTTGATCAGGCCGATATTCGGGCCTTCAGGCGTCTCAATCGGGCAGATACGGCCATAGTGGGTCGGGTGAACGTCGCGCACCTCAAAGCCAGCGCGTTCACGGGTCAAGCCACCCGGGCCAAGTGCCGAAACGCGGCGCTTGTGGGTGACTTCCGACAGAGGGTTGGTCTGGTCCATGAACTGCGAAAGCTGCGACGAACCGAAAAATTCGCGCACGGCTGCGACAGCAGGTTTCGCATTGATCAGGTCGTTCGGCATCACAGTCGATACATCGACGCTGCTCATACGCTCCTTAACCGCGCGTTCCATGCGCAGCAGGCCGACTCGATACTGGTTTTCGAGCAGTTCGCCGACAGAACGCACGCGCCGATTGCCGAGATTGTCGATATCGTCGACTTCACCCTTACCGTCCTTAAGGCCGACAAGTTCCTTAATCACGGCGAGGATGTCTTCCTTGCGCAGCGTGGTAACTGTGTCCTCGGCATCAAGGCCAAGACGCATATTCAGCTTTACGCGACCGACAGCCGAAAGGTCATAACGCTCACCATCGAAGAACAAGCCTTCGAACAGAGCCTCCGCCGTTTCCTTGGTCGGCGGCTCGCCGGGCCGCATAACCTTGTAGATGGCCTCAAGGCCTTCATCGCGGTTTTCGGCCTTGTCGACCTTCAGCGTATTGAGGATCCACGGGCCGGTGTTGATTTCATCGATGTCGAGCAGTTCGAGCTTGTCGATACCAGCCTCATCGAGTTTTTCGAGGTTTTCCTGCGACAGCTCATCGCCAGCCTCAATGTAAATACGGCCGGTCTTCTCATCAATGATGTCATTAGCGATATAGCGACCGAAGATTTCTTCAGTCGGTAACAGCAGGTCCTTCAGGCCATCCTTGGCAGCCTTGTTCGCTGCGCGCGGGCTGATCTTTTGGCCGGCGGGGAATACTTCTTCGCCGGTCTTGGCATTGACAAGACCAAACGCAGGCTTCTGGCCACGCCATCGTTCAGCGATGAATGGAATCTTCCAGCCTTCACCAGACTTCTTGCTGGATACACGCTCCCAGGTGAAAGTGTCGTAGAAAAAATCGAGGATTTCTTCGTTGTCGAGGCCCAGCGCATAGACAAGCGAAGTAACAGGCAGCTTGCGCTTGCGGTCGATACGGACGTTCACGATATCCTTGGCGTCGAATTCGAAGTCGAGCCACGAACCGCGATACGGAATGACGCGCGCTGCAAACAGCAATTTGCCAGAACTGTGCGTCTTGCCGCGGTCATGGTCGAAGAGCACGCCGGGTGAACGGTGCATCTGGCTCACGATTACGCGCTCAGTGCCATTGATGATGAATGTGCCGTTCTTGGTCATGAGCGGCATGTCGCCCATATAGACGTCCTGCTCCTTGATATCGAGGACGGAGCGGGTTTCGGTTTCCTGATCAACCTCAAACACGATGAGGCGGAGGGTCACCTTCATTGGGGCAGCATAAGTGATGCCACGCTGGCGACACTCGGTCGTGTCATATTTCGGATCTTCGAGCTCGTAATGAACGAAATCGAGCTCCGCAGTGCCCGCAAAGTCACGGATCGGGAAAACCGAGCGCAGTGTTTTCTCAAGGCCCGACACATAGCCGATATCCTTGTTCGAACGCAGGAACTGCTCGTAGCTTTCGCGCTGAACCTCAATGAGGTTTGGCATCTGCACCACTTCGTGAATATCGCCGAAGATCTTGCGGATACGCTTTTTCGCAGTACCCGATACCTTCCGGGGCTTGCTGGTCCCGGTGCTTTTCGCTTTGGTCGCCATGGAGGGATTACGCCTCTTCTGATTGTGTCGGAACCACGAGAATGGCCCGACTAAAATTGCATGTCTCTCGCGTGAGAATGCCCAAGTCCGAGACGCGAAAAGGCCGCAGCAATGGGCGCACCCCTTCCGGGCCGCTGCTGCAGCAGACAATCACATCGCGAATATGGAACCCGCTGCTTCCATCCTTAAGCCAATCCCCGCGCATGAATCGGCCTTGCTCGAAGCAAGCGGTTGTGGGCGACCATATAAGAACGCAGTGCCAGTGTGTCAAACGGTAAGGGCGCCGCTCAAGCGAGTCTATTTTCTAGGATGAATGGCGAAAAGGGGTTGAGCGATTCAAAATTGCGAAAGGCCAACCAGGTGAACAGAACAACAATGACAACCTGCTCAAACCGGTTGAGAAAAACCGGCCAGTGGTTTGATTGCAATGCACCGTCTTTATTGATGTTTTTCATACCTCGCGATCTAGCCCGACATGGTAAACAAATGATTTCGGATTGGGCCGAAACCTGCCTGCCCGCTTGACATTGTCTCATTTGCCTATATTGGCCCGCCCCGTCCTTCGATCCGCAAGGTTTGAAGGCCATCCGTCCGAGACAGTTGGTGAGGGAAATCTGTCCCTCTTAATTTCCAGCCTAGACGGGGAAACGAGTTTACCGGGTAACGCGTTAGTGTTGCCAACGCATGCTTCGCATGTAGCCCTCCTTCCCTTTGTCGACGGACCTAGCCCGCAAGGAGCCTCGGCTTCGTGCGGACAAATATGAGCCGGCCGCAAAGGAGCAATCCCAAGCGGTCAAATTGAAGGAGTATGGCATGGATCGTTCGCAAAAAGCCGATGCAGTCGCCCAGCTCAATGCTGTCTTTAACGAGGTTGGCGTGGTGGTTGTCACCCGCAATCTCGGCATGACGGTGGACCAGTCCACCGAACTGCGTACGAAGATGCGTGATGCAGGTGCGTCTTATAAGGTTGCGAAGAACCGTCTCGCCAAGCTCGCCCTGAAAGACACCGACTATGTCGGGATCGAAGATTATCTCTCCGGTCCTACTGCGCTGGCCTGGTCCGCAGACCCGGTTGCAGCCGCAAAGGCTGCTGTCGACTTCGCAAAGTCGAACGACAAGCTGGAAATCGTTGGTGGCTCGATGGGTGCGCAGGTGCTCGACGAAGCTGGGATCAAGGCGCTCGCCTCGATGCCTAGCCTCGACGAACTGCGCGGCACGATCGTGGGCCTTATTAACGCACCGGCAACCAAGTTTGCACAGGTCGTCAATGCTCCGGCTGCCAAGCTTGCCCGCGTATTTGGTGCCTATGGCGCCAGCGAAGCTGCATAAGAGACGATTTTCGCAAACGCGATTTTTTCCGGGATAGAGCCCAAACGGGCATCCCAGCCGAATATTTTTGGAGTGATACATCATGGCTGATATTGCCAAGCTTGTTGAAGAACTGTCGAAGCTGACCGTCCTTGAGGCGGCTGAACTTGCCAAGGCACTGGAAGAAGAGTGGGGCGTTAGCGCCGCTGCTGCTGTTGCCGTTGCTGGCCCTGCCGCTGGTGGCGCCGATGCCGGTGCCGCTGCTGAAGAGAAGGACGAATTCGACGTCATTCTTACCGGCGACGGTGGCAAGAAGATCCAGGTGATCAAGGAAGTCCGCGCCATCACTGGCCTGGGCCTCACCGAAGCAAAGGGCCTCGTCGAAGGCGCGCCAAAGCCGCTTAAGGAAGGCGTGAACAAGGCAGAAGCCGAAGAAATCAACGGCAAGATCGAAGCTGCATGCGGCACCGTAGAACTCAAGTAAGAGTTCGCGTCGCCACGACGCTCTGAGCCGATTG
>DMWU01000234.1 GCA_003483125.1 Erythrobacter sp.
GGGCGTGTACGTCTTTCCCGCGCGGCCCAGCATTTGCGAGCGGCCTTGCATGGGGGTCTGGGTGCAATAGACCCGGTTGGCCAGATAATCCCTGCAGTAGCCGAACGCTGGTTGGTCACCGATGATGGGCTGAGCTACATCTTCAGGCTGCGCAACTCGCAATGGCCAAGCGGAGATGCGATAACTTCGGGCCAGGTTCGGCTGCTTTTGCTCGATAATATTCGGCGATTGCAGGACACCTCGCTTGGCTATGATCTCGACAAGATTGTAGATGTCAGGGCGATGACGGGCCGCGTTATCGAGATAAATCTTTCCAGCCCTATGCCTGAATTCCTGCGTTTGCTGGCCCAACCGGAGCTTGGCCTTGTACATGATGGCCAGGGAGCCGGCCCGATGACCGGTGTTCGCGACGAGGAGCGCGCAAGAGTCCGGCTCGTTCCGATGCAACCAGGTATGCGCGGACTTCCGACCTTTGAGGAGTGGGAAGTAAACACTCGCGCAGTCAATCTGAGCTCCATGCAGGCAAGCGATGCCGTTGACGCCTTTGCATCGGGGGAACTGGACCTCGTCCTCAATGGCCGGATCACCTCCTTCCCATTGGCGGATACTGGGCCACTGTCGAGTGGCACAATCCGAATTGATGCCGCGCTCGGCCTTTTCGGCCTCGTTATAAGGAGCGAGGAAGGTCTTTTGGCAGAGGCAGGCAGGCGGGAAGCGCTTTCTATGGCTATCGATCGCACAACCCTGATGCAGCCTTTCAACATCGACGGCTGGCAGTCTTCATTTGATATTGTGCCGAGGGGGCAATGGGGCGATGTCCTGCCCGAGCCGATTGCATGGACGAGCTTTTCAATTGAGCAACGAAGATCAGAGGCACGTGGGCGAGTTGAGGCATGGGAGGCAACAAGCGGAGAAGAAGCCCGATTGACAATAGGCATGCCGAACGGCCCGGGAAGCGATCTTTTGTTCCGTCAATTGGCTCGCGACCTTTCTGCGATCGGTATCGAAGCGACGATGATGGAAGAAGGTCGCGGAGCTGATCTGGAACTCTTTGATCCGGTAGCTCGCTACGCATCGCCGCGCTGGTTCCTGAACCAGTTCAACTGTTCGATCAGGAGCGGGCCTTGCTCGGCAGAAGCCGACGAACTGGTCGCACAATCACTGAGCGCGGCCGATCTTACAGAGAAGGCGACCTTGCTGGCACAGGCAGAACTGGAATTACAGGATGCTAGCGTGTTTATCCCATTTGGCGCGCCAATTCGTTGGGCTCTGGTTAGGGGCGGCGTAGAAGGCTTCGCAGAGAATCCATGGGGCCTTCATCCCTTGTTCCCATTGTCTGAACCCCCCATCTAGAAGGGCGAAGGAGAATATCATGCCGGATCAAGACGGCCCGGATCTTTCCGATTTCTCATTGCCGATGGGCAATGATCCGGTCTCTGCACGCCAAAGGGTGGAGGCGATGGAAATGCTGCTGGAACGCAGTTTTCGTATTCCGGGGACCAATTATCCGGTTGGCCTTGATGCCATTATTGGCCTTATTCCTCTCCTGGGCGAGATCGTGACCACAGCGCTAGGCGCTTACATTGTCTGGGAGGCACGAAATCTGAAACTTCCGAAGTGGAAGTTGTGGCGAATGGCCGGGAATGTGGCTTTCGATGCGGCAATCGGCGTGTTCCCAGTGATTGGCGACGCAGCCGATCTGGTTTTCAGATCGAACACGAGGAATTTGCGCATCATCAAGAAACACCTGAAGAAGCATCACCCTTCAACCCGAATAATTGAAGGCTGAATATTAGAGATTTAGTTTCATCTGTGACGAATGCGCGCTAGAGCTGGACAAATGGCAAGCGACGTTACCTATTCCAGTTATCTCGACCTTGATCGAATTCTTTCTGCCCAGCACCCGTCATCTGCTGCGCATGACGAAATGCTGTTCATCATTGTCCATCAGGCCAGCGAATTATGGCTGAAGCTGTGCTTGCACGAGTTAGCTCAGGCACGCGAGCATATCGCTAGCGATAATTTGCGTCCTGCCTTCAAGATGCTCAGCCGCGTTGCGCGTGCGCAGGAGCAATTGATTCAAAGCTGGGATGTACTCAGTACCATGACTCCGCATGATTACTCGACCATTCGCCCGTATTTGGGCACGTCAAGTGGTTTCCAGTCTTGGCAGTATCGAATGATGGAGTTCGTTTTGGGCAGTAGGAATCCCGATATGATCGCGATAAACAAAGCTGCGCCGGACGTTGTAGAGCTTTTGCGTGTCGAGGCTGTTCGACCAAGCATTTATGATGAAGCTGTCCGGCTATTGAGCCAGCGAGGCTTCAGTATCGATGCGGCGGTATTGGAGCGCGATGTCAAAGCCTCATACCAACACGATCCATCCGTCGAGGCGGCCTGGGCCGAAATCTATCGCAATCCCAATGAGCATTGGGACCTCTATGAGTTAGCTGAAAAGCTGGTCGACCTTGAATATCACTTCCAGCGTTGGCGCTTTGGCCATTTGAAAACAGTTGAGCGGATTATCGGCTTTAAGTCTGGTACCGGTGGAACACCGGGTGTGCCCTATCTGGCCGGCGTATTGAAACAGGCCTTCTTCCCAGAACTTCTCAGCGTCAGAACTGCGCTTTGATGGGGATGCGCGGCACCTGGGACATAACGCAAAAATTGCGTCCCGGCCTGCCCGTTTGGCCGGGTGACACTGCATTCCAACAGACCGGAACCTGGCAGATGGCCGAGGGTTCGCCCGTCAATGTATCCGCCCTTACACTGTCGACTCATTCTGGCGCACATGCCGATGCGCCGCTCCATTATGCGCAAGGGGCGCCCGATATCGCCTCGATCGATCTAGCGCCCTATTTGGGTGAATGTGTCGTTGTGGATGCGCGTGGCTGTGGCGCAATGGTGAAGCCAAACGACGTTTCGGATCTTGGGGGCGCCAAGCGCGTTCTCTTTCGTACCTATGAGCAGTTCCCGCACGATGGATGGGACGAAGATCATACCGCCATTGCGCCCGCTACTATCGCAAAGCTGGCTGACGCCGGCGTGACCCTTATCGGCATGGATGGACCTTCGCTCGACCCGCAAAGCTCCAAAACAATGGACGCGCATAAGGCCGTGCTTGCGGCGGATATGCGCGTGCTGGAAGGGCTTGTGCTCGATGCGGTGCCTGCAGGTAGATATGAGCTGATCGCCCTGCCGCTGCCGATTGTCGGTGGCGATGCTTCGCCCGTGCGCGCCATATTGCGAGAGCTCTCATGATAGATCGTGCGCGCGAATTTGATGATGCCGATCCACTGGCCAAGTATCGAGATCGTTTCGACCTGCCGACAGATGTGATCTATCTCGATGGTAATTCGCTTGGCGCATTACCAAGAGCCACATTAGCGCGGCTGGAGCAGGTCATTCGTGGCGAATGGGGCGGCGGCTTGATCCGTAGTTGGAACGATGCGGACTGGATAGGCGCCGCACGCAGAGTGGGCGGTAAGATCGCGCCCATGATCGGCGCGCAGCTGCATGAAGTGGTTGCCTGTGACAGTACCAGCGTGAACCTGTTCAAGCTGATTGCCGCCGCGCTCGAAATGCGCCCGGGCAGGAAAGTGGTTCTGTCAGAGCCCGGGAATTTCCCGACAGATCTCTACATGATTGCCGGATTGGAGCGGCAAGGGCTTGGCAAACGAAAACTGGCCTCTCGCGAGAGTATTGTTGGCGCTCTTGATAACGATGTTGCCCTGCTGCTGCTCACCCATGTGCACTATAAATCGGGCGATATTCACGACATGGTCGCACTCACCAAGGCCGCCCATGATGCAGGCGCATTGGTATTGTGGGATTTGTCACATAGCTGCGGCGCGCTGCCGGTTGATCTCAATGCAGCGGGAGCCGATTTCGCGGTAGGATGCGGCTACAAATATTTGAATGGCGGGCCAGGCGCGCCCGCATTCGCATTTGCGGCCGAGCGCCATCACAATACGATGCATCAGCCGCTTACCGGCTGGTTCGGGCATAATGCGCCGTTTGATTTCAGCGATGATTACGAGCCGGCGGCTGGGATTGATCGGCTGCAATGCGGCACATCTCCAATCCTTGGTCTTGCTGCGCTGGAGGTGGGCGTCGAGCTGATCTCAGAGATTGGGATCGACCGACTTTATGCCAAGTCGCAAGCTCTCTCTGAATTCTTCCTCGCCGGCCTCGCAGATTGCGGATTGGACCTCGAAGGGGTGGGGCCATCCAATAGTGATGAGCGCGGCAGCCAGCTAAGCTTCCGCCATCCCGAAGCATATGCCATTTGCCAGGCGCTCATTGCGCGCGGAGTAATTGGCGACTTCCGCGATCCCGACATTTTGCGGCTGGGCTTCGCACCTGCTTACCTCCGCTTCGTGGACGTGGCTGAGGCAATACGTCACCTCGTCGAAGTCTTCGCGAATGAGGAATGGATGCGGCCAGAGTTTCAGACCCGCAATGCAGTGACCTGAAGGTCATTCCTCCAGTTCGATGTCCCAATAGAGGTAGTCGCTCCAGGTCTCGTGCAAGTAATTTGGCGGGAATTGCTTTCCGCGCTGCTGCAATTGCCAGCTTGTTGGCCTGATCGGCTTTTCCAGCAAATGCATATGCGCCTGCTGAGGGGTTCGACCGCCCTTTTTCATGTTGCAGGGCGCACATGCGCTGATGATATTCTCCCAGGTGGTCTTACCGCCCATGCGGCGCGGGATTACATGGTCGAAAGTCAGATGCTCGCCACTGCCGCAATATTGGCATTGGAAATGGTCGCGCAGGAAAACATTAAACCGCGTGAATGCTGGAAATTCGCTTTGCCGAACATATTGCCTCAGCGCGATGACGCTTGGGATTTGCATGTCGAGTGACGGCGAATGCACTTCGCGATCATAGCTGGCGACAATATCTACGCGATCCAGAAACACGGCCTTGATCGCAGTCTGCCAGGGCCAAAGGCTAAGTGGATAATATGAAAGCGGCGTGTAGTCGGCGTTCAGCACAAGCGCTGGGCAAGAGGAAAGATTGCGCGTTGGATCCTCTGTCGCGCTTCTAAAGCGTGCCGCCCGTTCGATCAGTTCGGCCTTAAACACGTATCGCGTTCCTCCCTGATTGATCTTAGGGAGCATTTACTCATCTTAGCGTCAAGACTGTTACATAGGTGGAATCCACAAGGATTTTTTACGATTCGGGCGAATTTGTCACAGTGAATCAAAGTCACGAAACCACGCGCTTTGCGCCAAGTCCAAACGGCTCATTGCATCTTGGCCATGCATTTTCGGCCATCATTGCACATGATCTGGCAAAGGAAACTGGCGGGCGCTTCCTGCTGCGGATCGAGGATATTGATGGTGCGCGCAGCAGGCCGGAGCTGGCCGATGAATTCCGCGAGGATTTGGCTTGGCTTGGGCTTGAATGGGAGGAAGTGGCCGCCCAATCCACTCGGCTGGAAACTTACACGAAGGCCGCTGCGCGTTTGCGAGAGATGGGGCTGCTCTATCCTTGCCAATGCACCCGGGCCGAAATCAAACGGGCTTCGACCAAGTTTGGACCGGAAGGGCCTGTCTATCCGGGTACATGTAAGCACAAGGAAATATCTCAAGATATATCAGTAACTTGGCGGTTGGATACGTCGGCGGCAATCGCACAAAGCGGCCAGCTCAAATGGCTTGATCAACTCGCCGGGCCGCAGAAGGCCAGCCCACAAATGCTGGGGGATGTGGTGCTGGTGCGTAAAGATGATCCGGCAAGTTATCACCTGGCAGTAACGCTGGATGATGCTGCAGACGGTATTTCGCTGGTTACACGTGGGGCAGACTTGTTCGCCGCCACGCACATCCATCGTTTGCTTCAGGAATTGCTCGAACTGCCGGTTCCTAGCTGGCACCATCACGTCCTATTGCTCGACAGTGCCGGAGAAAAACTCGCCAAACGCAAGGGCAGCGCATCGCTTTCAGATATGCGCAGACAAGGAAAAGACGGCAGGGCATTGGCGGCCAATCTTCGCGCGAGAGTGTTTCCCGCTGGTATTTCGCTGGGGAATGCCTAAATTCCCAGTATGACCTACATTCTTATTGCCATTCTAATCGTGCTAATGGGCCTGACGCTTTTCTCGCTTGTCAAAGGTGTTGTCGCTTTTCTCCAAACAACCAAGATCGACCTTGAGAGCGGGAATGCTGAAAACGTGGCCGAGATGCAGCTGAAGCAGAACAAGGCCATGATTGCGCGGATCAAGTATCAGGCGCTTGCCGTAGTGGTGGTTGCAGTCATCCTCTTGATTGCCCAGTAGCCATCGCTTGCGTGCGTAATGGTCAAGCTGAACAAGATCTATACCCGTACCGGCGATGGCGGCAGCACAGGGCTAGTCGACGGCTCTCGCACAAAAAAGCATTCCTTGCGGATAGAAGCGATTGGTAAGGCCGATGAAGCCAATTCAGCGATTGGGCTTGCCGCATCATCTTTAGAGAATGGCGCACATGCAGACGCGCTGTTTCGTATCCAGAACGATCTGTTTGATCTTGGTGCCGATCTGGCAACGCCATCGACTGACGGCAGTTTCAGGCCGAAAGAGATGGAACTGCGGATTGTCCAGTCCCAGGTCGATTGGCTTGAGGCCGCGATCGATAACGCGAATGAGGACCTAGAACCGCTCGAGAGCTTTGTACTTCCGGGCGGTAGCGAACCGGCAGCCCGTGCGCATATTGCGCGGGCCTCAGTCCGAGCGGCCGAACGAGCCATGGTTGCACTCTCTACGGAAGAACCGGTAAACCAGATTGCACTCGCCTATATCAACCGACTTTCGGATTATCTTTTTGTGCTCGCGCGGGTGCTAAATGATCATGGCGCATCCGATGTAAAATGGGTTCCCGGCGCAAATCGATAGTCCGCGGCTTTGTGCGCTAGCCAACCTCGTAATTCACCGCTAACAGGCCCACTTTGCTGCAGTTGCGAAGGGATCAGGATATGCAGACAGTCGCCGTTATCGGTGCAGGCCAAATGGGCGCGGGCATCGCGCAAACCGTGGCGCAGTACGGCATACAGGTCTTGCTATCGGACGTAGATCTTGCGCATGCCGAAGCCGGAAAGGCGACGATTGATAAAGGGCTGACCAAGCTGGTTGGTCGCGGCAAGATAGAACCAGACCAGGCTGAGGCGACGTTGTCGCGGATTACGCCTGTTGCCGATTTTGCTCGCCTGGTTGACGCAGCACTGATCATCGAAGCGGCGACAGAAAAGGAAGAGATCAAGAAGACAATCTTCGAGGAAGCCGGCAAGGTTCTTGCCGACGGCGCGATCATGGCCAGCAACACCAGTTCGATCCCGATCACACGCATGGCCAACTACTCGCCCGATCCGGCGCGCTTCATCGGGCTCCATTTTTTTAATCCGGTACCCGTTATGGGCCTTATCGAGGTGATTCCGGGCCTTGCAACCAGCCAGGACACGACGGAAAAAACCACCGCTTTTGCGAAGGGCCTGGGCAAGGAAGTGGTGTTGAGCCAGGACGAACCAGGCTTTGTGGTCAATCGCATCCTGCTGCCGATGATCAATGAAGCGGTGTTTGTCCTCGGGCAGTCGACCGCCGACATCGCAGATATCGACAAGGGTTGCAGGCTTGGCCTTAACCACCCGATGGGCCCATTGGAACTGGCCGATTTTGTCGGCCTCGACACCTGTCTGGATATTATGCAGGTGCTCTACAAAACCACGCGCGATACCAAATATCGCCCGGCTCCATTACTGGTGAAATATGTTGAGGCCGGCTGGCTTGGTCGCAAGACGGGGCGCGGTTTCTACGACTATTCGGGTGAGACCCCTGTTCCCACACGCTGATGTGCGGGCCTATTCGGAGATAATCTCAGCGCTACTTTCGACGAGATTTACCTGCGGCTCTGCTGATACCAGCGGCGCTTCATATTCGGGCGTGGGATCGAAACCGGTAGCATCGTCAATCAAGTCTTCGTCGGCGGTGAACTCTCGTGTCTGGCCATTGCTCGAGGCAAATCCAATCGGTGCAGAGTTGCCGCGGACCACCCTGCGATCCTCATTCATCATGTTGCGCTGTTGCTCGATATTCGCTGCGGCCTTTAGCAATGCGCCTTCATTGTCTTCCGTACCGACAAGTGTTGCGACGCCCAGCAAGGTGAGCGCAACAAAGAATAATGCACCTTTCGAGTTCTTAAACATGTATCCGCGCATAATATGGACAGCTTAACGCGTGCCCCGTTAACTTTTCGTATTCTTGGCCTCTGAATGTAATTCATACAGTAAATCAAGCGCTTCACGGGGCGAGAGTGAATCTAGGTCGACTGCTAGTAACCTCTGCGTGATACTATCTTCAAGTTCATCTTCCGGTTCGGCTGCAACAGCGAATAATGGCAACTCGCCCAATCCAGCCGCCAGGCCGCCCGTTTCCGAACGCGCCTTCTCCAGCTTTTCCAAAACCTGCTTGGCTCGAACTACGACCTGGGGCGGTACGCCGGCAAGCTTTGCAACTGCCAGGCCATAACTGCGATCGGCCGGTCCATCTGACAGCTCGTGAAGCAGTACTAAATCTCCCTTCCATTCGCGCGCACGAACATGGTGAAGTGATAGTGCCTCACAGCTTTCGGCCAGCCTGGCTAGCTCGTGATAATGGGTGGCAAAAAGGCAGCGGCATTCGATCCGCGAATGCACAGCTTCGACCACTGCCCATGCTAGTGCCAAGCCATCGTAGGTGGATGTACCGCGTCCCACTTCGTCCAGTATGACGAAGCTGCGTTCGCTTGCCTGCGTGAGGATGGCGGCGGTTTCGACCATCTCTACCATGAAGGTTGATCGTCCGCGGGCAAGATTGTCCGAAGCGCCAACGCGGCTGAACAACCGATCAACCAACCCGACCTTCGCACTTTGCGCTGGTACGAAGCATCCTGCTTGGGCGAGTAGGATAATCAACGCATTCTGCCTGAGGAAGGTTGACTTGCCGCCCATATTTGGCCCGCCAATCAACCACAGCCGGTCATCGGATGCGAGCGTACAATCATTGGCGACAAAGCGCTCATCGCTTCCTACCAAGGCAGCCTCAACCACCGGATGTCGCCCACCAACGATCTCAAGGACTGCTACATTAACCAAGTCCGGGGCGCACCAGCTACCTTCAGCAGCACGTTCGGCATTGGCGGCGCAGACATCGATCCGGGCCAGGGCCGCGGCGGTTGCGGCAATTTCGCTACTTGATTCGCAGATGAACCCGACCAACTCTTCGAAATGCGCTTCTTCGGCGGCGAGCGCGTGACCGCCAGCCTCTGCTATCCGCGTTGCTTCCTCATGCAGCGCAATAGAGTTGAATCGTACTGCGCCAGCCATGGTCTGGCGGTGAGCGAACCCGCTGTCTGGCGCCATAAGTGCATCGGCATGCTTGGCCGGTACCTCTATAAAATAACCCAGCACGCCATTATGTTTGATCTTGAGGGCAGCAATGTCTGTTTCCTCACGATAACGCGCCTCCATTGCTGCGATGGCGCGACGGGCATTGCCCGATGTTTCGCGCAGATCATCAAGCGAAGCGTCATATCCCTGCGCGATATAGCCGCCACCAGATCGTTCTGTTGGCGGTGAGGAGACCAGCGCGCGTTCAAGCTGGTCAACCAGTGCGCCATGCCCGCCCAGCCTTGGCAAAAGCTCTTCAAGCAGCGATGGTTTGTCGACCAAATTGCCTAGCCGCTCTTTGATCCGCCTCGCATCGGCCAAACCATCGCGGACCTGGCCTAAATCGCGCGGCGTTCCGCGTCCGGCAACAATCCTACCCAATGCGCGACCGATATCGGGCAGAGAGCGCATGCTCTCTCGCAGTTGTGCACGTTCCAGCGGGTCAGAGTAAAACCAGCCTACCAGCGCGAGCCGTGCCTCGATCGCAGATTGATCCAGCAGTGGCGAAGCGAGGTCTTCGGCCAATAGGCGCGCGCCGGCGCCTGTAGCGCAGCGATCTACGGCTGAAAACAGGCTTCCTTCGCGGGTGCCAGACTGTGAGACAAGAATTTCAAGGCTGCTACGCGTGGCTTCATCCATCAACATGGTTTGGCCGCTAGCGCGTAGGCCGGGGGGCAGGAGCAGCGGCAAGTTTCCGCGCCCCACATGGTCAAGATAGGCTATCAAACCCGATGCAGCAGCCAGCATGGCGCGCGAGAAATCGCCAAAACCATCTAGCGTCGAAACTCCGTGAATCTTCTTGAGCCGGTCGGCACCATCTCCGCTAGCGAATTCGTGCGCTGGTCGTTCACTCGCTTGATCAATATCCAGCTCGCTGCCTTCGGGCATGATGACTTCAGCAGCGCCCAGCCTTGCCAGGGCGGCACCCAACATTTCAGCCGGGCATTCTTCGAGCACCATCTCACCGGTAGAGATGTCGCAACTGGCCACACCAGTCGTTCCGCGCACATTCGCCACTGCGGCGAGCATATTGGCACTGCGCGGTTCGAGCAGCGCTTCTTCGGTCAGCGTCCCTGCGGTTACGAACCGCACGATGTCGCGCTTTACCAATGCTTTTGACGAAGGCCTCCCTTCTTTCTTTGCGCGCTGTTTTGCCTCTTCGGGGGTTTCGACCTGTTCTGCGATGGCAACCCGGCGTCCGGCCTTGATCAAGCGAGCCAAATAACCATCGGCGGAATGTACGGGGACACCGCACATTGGCACAGGCTCACCATCGTGTTCGCCGCGGCTGGTGAGCGCAATATCGAGGATACTGGCCGCATCCTTGGCATCATCGAAGAACAATTCGAAGAAGTCACCCATTCGATAGAACAGGAGGCAGCCTTCTGTCTCGTGCTTAAGCGCGAGATACTGCTCCATCATGGGGGTGGTCTTAGCGGCCATGGGTTCGGACTAGCTGCGCCATTGAAGATTCGGAATGGCGGTCTTGCGCCTTTCCCCTATCGTTTGCATCCAAGCTCAGTTAGGGCAAGGAAAAGCTCAGGAGGAAATGGTGGCCAAGTCTAGCAAAGTGGCATTCACAACGCGCGAAGCGCTGTTTTATCATGAGACTATCCGGCCGGGTAAGATTGAGATCATCGCTTCGAAGCCGATGGCGACTCAGCGTGATCTAAGCCTTGCCTATTCTCCTGGCGTTGCCGCCCCGGTTGAGGCGATCGCTGAAGACCCCTCGGTTGCGGCGAAATACACCGCCCGTTCCAACCTTGTCGCGGTGATCTCCAACGGTTCGGCAATCCTTGGCCTTGGAAATCTCGGCGCGCTGGCTTCGAAGCCGGTGATGGAAGGCAAGGCAGTGCTGTTCAAGCGCTTTGCCGATGTCGATGCGATCGATATCGAACTTGATACCGAGGATCCTGAGGCCTTCGTCAATGCCGTGGCACTGATGGAGCCAAGCTTTGGCGGCATCAACCTTGAGGACATCAAGGCGCCCGAATGTTTCATAATCGAGCAAGCGCTGCGTGAGCGGATGAATATCCCGATCATGCATGATGACCAGCATGGCACGGCGATCATTTCAGCAGCTGGCCTGATCAACGCCTGCCACCTGACAGGCCGCGAGCTGAAGGACTGTAAAATGGTGGTGAACGGTGCCGGCGCCGCTTCATTGGCCTGTACTGCGCTCGCCAAAGCGATCGGGATCCCGCATGACAATGTGATTGTTTGTGATCGATCCGGTCCGATTTATGTCGGACGCGACAAGGTCGACCAGTGGAAGAGCGCGCATGCGGTTGAGACCGAGGCGCGTAGCCTTGAAGAGGCATTGGTCGGTGCGGACATCTTCTTGGGGCTGTCAGCAGCTGGGGCGTTGAAGCCCGAATGGGTTGAGAAGATGGCCGACAAGCCGATAATTTTTGCCATGGCTAACCCTGTGCCCGAGATTATGCCCGATGAGGCAAAGGCGGTTCGTCCAGATGCGATTATCGCCACCGGCCGTTCAGACTTCCCCAACCAGGTCAACAATGTGCTTGGCTTTCCATTCATTTTTCGTGGAGCGCTTGACGTACAGGCGACCACAATCAACGAGGAAATGAAGGTTGCTGCGGCCCAGGCCATTGCGGAACTGGCGCGTGAACGTGTGCCTGAAGAGGTTGCAGCAGCCTATGGCCAGAACCACCAGTTTGGCGAGGACTATATCATCCCAGCCCCGTTTGATCCGCGATTGATGGAGGTGGTTTCTTCGGCCGTGGCAAAGGCGGCGATGGATTCAGGCGTGGCGCTGGCCCCGATTGAAGATTTCGACGTTTATCGTCACGATCTGAAAGTTCGGCTCAATCCCACCACGGGTGCCCTTACCCGTGTATATGAAGATGCGCGGGCCAATCCGAAGAAAGTTGTCTTCGCCGAGGCGGAGGAAGAGGTAGCCCTACGTGCTGCGATCCAGTTCCGTGATTTCGGATATGGAGAGCCGATCCTTGTCGGCCGAACTGAAAAAATCTGCCAGAAATTGAAGGATCTTGGTGTCGAGGATCCTGATAGCTTCGTGATCGAGAATTCCAAGGTCTCCAGCCACGTTCCGGCAATGAATGAATACCTCTACAACCGCCTGCAACGCCGCGGATATACCGAGCGCGACGTGGGTCGCATGGTCAATCAGGAGCGGAACATTTTCTCCGCTCTGCTGGTGGAACTGGGTGTAGGCGATGCAATGATAACCGGGCTTACTCGCACTTTCGCGCAGACAGCGCGCGAGGTAAATATGGTGCTCGATCCCAAACCTGGAGCTATCGCGTTCGGCATCCATATGATGGTGGGCAAGAACCACACCACATTCCTGGCCGATACGACGATTAATGAACGGCCAAGCGCAGATCAACTTGCCCATATTGCGCGAGAGACTGCGGCGGTTGCACGGCGCATGGGCCATGAACCGCGAGTTGCCTTCCTGTCCTATTCCACCTTCGGCAATCCATCGGGAAGGTGGCTTGAAAGCATTCGTGAAGCGGTTGCCATCCTTGATCGCGAAGACTCAGGCTTTGAGTATGAGGGTGAAATGGCACCCGATGCAGCACTCAATCCAAAAGTGATGGAGCTATATCCCTTCAGCCGCCTCTCTGCCCCTGCCAATGTCTTGATCATGCCTGGGCTTCAATCGGCGAATCTTTCTGCGAAGCTGCTGCGCGAACTTGGTGGCGCAACTACAATCGGCCCCATGCTGATCGGAATGCAAAAGCCCGTGCAAATTGCACCAATGACGGCGATCGCACCGGACGTGCTAACACTGGCGGTGCTCGCGGCTGCAGGTGTGGTTGGCTAAAACTAGCTCGAACCAGGCTCAGGCTTGTTCGCTTTGATGCACCCATTCTGACAGGTCGATGTAATGATCATCGGGATCGTCGGGATCTACGATCACCGGGACATCGTGTCCCTTCAAAACATCGCTTAGGTCTAGCCAGATTGCGTCACTTGTGAAGCTGGCCAGCTTTCCTGTCGCGGGATGGGTAGCTTGCGCCGTCACGCGATAGGGGCTGCGACCGTTTATCCTTGTGCCGGTATCAAGATAGCAGCGTGTGAACTTGGCGCTGATGCGCAGGCCGCTTTCCTTCAGGTCTGAAATTATGGCGCGCCGCCCGAACCATGCAAAGATCAAGCCTCCACCGATCAACGCGAAGAGGGACCCAAAGCCACCAAATGCGAGCGGGAAGAGATAGCGCGTGGCGAAGCTATCGATCATTACATCTTCAGGCGCCCATGGATCGTAAATCACCTCTACTTCTTCGCCGCGCGAGAAGGCAGGTGGGTTGCTACTGATGCTTTCTACAAACCGGCGAGTGGATCCATCCTGGTCGCTGAATTCAACCACAGGTCGGTGGGTTAAATCGCCGTCAGAGTTTCGGCTGCTCTAAAGATCGATTACCACACCGTTGGCGCGTGACCCTGTTTCGATCAGATCAAGACTGCTCCAGTAGGTCCAGCTTCCGATACTGGCGAAGACAAGACCGAAAAGAAGGAAGGGGATGCCGATCCACAAATTCACTTTCGACATTTCGGCGATCTCTCCATTCCGCAGCTATTTCCTGCGATATCGGAAATACCATACTTCGTGATCGTAAACGTTTCGTGCCTTGTGCTCGTATCGGGTCTCCGGCCAGCCAGAAGGGCGGTATTCCCAGCTTGATCGGTCCATTACTTGCCATTCAAAGGTGTCGGTATGGCGCTGCATCACCATTAGTGCGTGGCGAAGATAGACGGGGTGATCGGTGCCAAAACGAAATTCGCCTCCGGGCCTCAGCTTGTCGGCAAACATTCTCACCGGCCCGTCATTCATCATTCGCCGTTTTGCATGCTTGTTCTTTGGCCAGGGATCAGGATGGAGCAGATAGATCATGGTCAGCGCGCCATCGGGTACGCGGGCAAGGACCTCGAGCGCGTCCCCCATATGGATGCGCACATTGGCCAATCGCTGATCGTCCAGATGCGCCAGGGCCTGCGCCACGCCATTGACGAAGGGTTCGGCTCCGATGAAACCGTGGTCGGGTAGTAAATCGGCCCGGTAGGCAAGGTGTTCGCCCCCGCCAAAGCCAATCTCGAAGTGTAGCGGGCGATCGTGCCCGAATAATCGCTCTGCTGTAACGGGACCCTCTTGCGGAACCATTATCTGCGGGAGAAGGTTGTCGACCAGCTGCTGTTGACGAGCGCGCAGGGGCTTGCCCTGGCTCCTTCCATAGAGCCGGTTGAGTGTCGTCGGATCGCCTTCCTTGAATGCGCTCATGCTGATCGCGATTGGCGGAGGGAAGCCTCCTTGTCTAGTAAGGAGTAGCTCGAAGGAGCGCTAAAGGGCTTGAGCCTCGGGTTCCATTGCCTATATCGCGCGGCTCATGGAACAAATTAGCAATTACATCTCAGAGCTTGCTCCTTGGGGCCAAACACTTCTGGGCCTCACGGCACTGTCGCTAGCAGCGATCGCCGTGAACTTCCTGATCAAGCAGGTAATCTTGCGCGCCGCCGCACCATTCCTGGACACGCGCAGCTTAACAGCGGACCATGCTGCCGCTCGCTTTGCCAATGTCGCCCCATTGCTGGTTATATCGCGGGGAATCGCCGCCGTTCCGAATCTGCCGCCCGACCTTGTTACGGTGGTAATGAACGTAGCCGAGGCAACAATTGCACTCTCGGTTGCGTTGGGCCTCAGCCAGGCGCTTTCATATGTGGACGAGGTTTATCGTCGCAGGCCCGATGCCCATGCGCGTCCGATCAAGGGCTATATCCAGGTTCTGAAGATCGCTGTTTTCAGCGCGGCGGTGATCTTGATGATCTCAATCCTGATCGACCAATCGCCAATACTGCTTCTCTCAGGTCTCGGCGCAATGGCAGCCGTCCTGCTGTTGGTTTTCAAGGATACAATCCTGTCGTTAGTAGCCTCGGTCCAGCTGACGAGTAATGACATGCTGCGCGTAGGGGACTGGATCGAAATGCCGGGCATGCATGCCGATGGCGACGTGATCGACATTGCCCTTCACACGGTGAAGATCCAGAATTTCGACAAGACGATCACCGCTATTCCGACCCATAGGTTAATTTCCGAAAGTTTTCGAAATTGGCGCGGTATGTCGGAATCAGGGGGCAGGCGGATCAAGCGGTCGATTTCGATTGACCAGAACATGATCCGTTTCCTGACCGAAGACGAAGTAAAGGGCTTCAGTCGGTTTCGTGTCTTGCGCGAATACCTCGCGCAGAAAGAGCAGGAACTTGCCGAATGGAACGAGGGTAAGCTTGCTAAGGAGAGCGATCCGGTCAATGCGCGACGCCTTACCAATATCGGCACCTTGCGCGCCTACATCATCGGCTACCTCAAGAGCCATCCGATGATCAGTGAAGATTTTACGCTGCTCGTTCGGCAATTGGCGCCGGGGCCTGAAGGCCTGCCGATCGAGATCTATTGCTTCACCTCGACTACCAATTGGGGTGAGTATGAATCGATAATGGCCGATATTTTTGACCATTTGCTGGCGATCCTGCCGGAGTTTGGCTTGAAGGTGTTCCAGGAGCCAAGCGGCACGGATTTCCGGTACATTCGCTCATCCGTCAATTAATTACGGCAAAAGGCCCGCCTCTTGAAAGAAACGGGCCATTTGCTGCTTGGTTAAAGCTACGAGCTATAGCTTATGCAGCTTCCGCAGCCTCATCCGGGTCGCGCAGCACATAGCCACGACCCCAAACAGTTTCGATGTAATTTTCACCGCCGCAGGCCAGGCTCAATTTCTTACGCAGCTTGCAGATGAAAACGTCGATGATTTTCAACTCAGGCTCGTCCATCCCGCCATATAGATGGTTGAGGAACATTTCCTTAGTCAACGTAGTGCCTTTGCGCAGCGAAAGCAGCTCAAGCATCGCATATTCCTTGCCAGTCAGGTGAACACGCGCACTGTCGACTTCCACGGTCTTGGCATCAAGGTTCACTGCAAGCTTGCCAGTTCGAATGATCGATTGGCTGTGGCCCTTCGAACGACGCACGACTGCATGGATGCGAGCAACCAGCTCTTCGCGATGGAAGGGCTTGGTCACGTAGTCGTCAGCCCCGAAACCGAAGCTGCGGATCTTTGAATCCATTTCTGCAATGCCAGAAAGGATTAAGACTGGAGTTTGCACTTTGGCGACGCGCAGCTTCTTCAACACGTCGTAGCCATGCATATCCGGTAGGTTCAGATCGAGCAGGATGATGTCGTAATCATATAGTTTGCCCAGATCCAAGCCTTCTTCGCCCAAATCGGTTGCATAGACATTAAAGCCTTCGGTCGTGAGCATCAGCTCAATCGCCTTGGCGGTTGTCGGCTCGTCCTCAATCAAAAGCACGCGCATGGGTTGTCCCCCTTTGCCCAAAAACTTTCGGTAACTCCTCGCAAAGAGAAGTTGCCGTTTATTAACCACACAAGGTCTGAACGGAAAAGGTTAATTTAGTGTAAAGCCATGGAATCCAGCGCCTTGCTGGCCGTAGTGAGTCATATTGGCA
>DMWU01000288.1 GCA_003483125.1 Erythrobacter sp.
GACCGTCGCGTAATCCTCGCCCAGCGCGCGCGCGACTGCATCGATAACCGCCCGCGGCTTTTGCGCGGTTGCCGCAGCATCGAGATAGTGCCAGGGCGCGCCGTCGGGCGTCACCATGCCAGGGAAATCATTCCGACGGGATAGGGTGGTCGGCGCGTTCATAGATGCTTGTCCAACTTGCCAAGCGCGACCTGCATCAATCGTTCACGCGCTTCCTCATCTGCCATCTCGACATAGGCATCGCCGATAAAGGCCTGCACCAGCAGGCGGCGGGCGAGTTCAGGAGAAATTCCGCGTGCAGCCATGTAGAACTTGGCTGCTTCGTCGAGCTGGCCAACGGTTGCGCCATGCGCGCACTTCACATCGTCGGCGAAAATCTCAAGTTGGGGCACCGCATTCACGCTCGCGCCTTTTTCCAGCAAAAGGCCTTTGAAATCCTGCGCTGCGTCTGTTTTCTGCGCGTGCCGCACAACATCTATATTGCCGAGGAAATTACCCGTACCCTGCCCCCAATGGACCGCGCGCACCGTTTGGTTGCTGGTCGCCTCAGGCTCTGCATGGATGACATGAGTGACAAACTCGCGCGTCGTTTCGCGCCCGCCAACGGTAACGCCGCCCATCTCGAAATGCGCCCCGCGCCCAAGCGTCACTTGCAGCTCAACACGCGCATAATCACACGAAGCAATGACGCCGAAAATGGTACAATGCGCCCCATCCCCAATTGCAATCCTGATCCGCTGGATTTCGGTCGCAGGCGCGCCTTCCTTATCCTCGATGATCAGGCATTCATTGAAGCAATCGCCGGGCTCGACCGTGATTTCGCGCCAATCGGGCAGCGTTGTCAGCGCCTCGACTGCAGCATAACGCCACGCTTCGTCCTTTCGGGTAGGAAGAGTAGCAGCCTCAGGCATCGGCCATCACCGCATCATAACCTTCTTCTTCCAGCCTCAATGCCAATTCGGGGCCACCGGTTGCGACGATCCTGCCCGCCGCGAGGACCGAGACCTTGTCCGGCTTCACCACGTCGAGCAGCCGCTGGTAATGCGTGATCAGGAGCACGCCCTTGTCGGGCGCGCGCATGATCGCATTGATCCCATCACCAACAACACGCAGCGCATCGATATCCAGCCCGCTATCGGTTTCATCGAGCACCGCGAACTTCGGGTCGATAATGCCCATCTGGACCATTTCGGCGCGTTTCTTTTCGCCGCCGGAGAAGCCGACATTCACGTGCCTCTTAAGCATTTCCATGTCGAGATCGAGCAATGCAGCCTTTTCCTTTGCGAGCTTCAGGAACTCACCACCGCTCAACGCTTCTTCGCCGCGCGTCTTGCGCTGCGCATTCAATGCTTCGCGCAGGAACTGGACATTGGAAACGCCAGGAATCTCGACCGGATATTGGAAGCCCAGGAACAGGCCCTTCGCGGCGCGCTCATGCGGCTCCATCTCGAACAGGTCTTCGCCCATGAATGTGGCCGAGCCCTCGACCACTTCATATCCGGGCTTGCCGCCCAGAGCATAGGCAAGCGTAGATTTGCCTGCGCCATTTGGGCCCATGATCGCGTGCACCTCACCGGCGCCCACTTCCAGTGTCAGACCGTTGAGGATTTTCTTACCATCGATCACTGCGTGAATATTTTCAATCTTGAGCATATCGGTTCTTCGAACTCTCTGTTTTAATGGCCGACACTGACTGCTGTTGGGGTTTCAGCGTTCTGGCTTGCTGTCTCTCCAACTTGCGGATCTTGGTAGCGCGCGCTGTCTTTAAGCCTCATCGCAAATTGTTCATCGATATCTCGGCCCCGTTCAATGTGGATCTGGCGAAGTGTTTCGAAAACGTTTTCCAGTTCAGCATCTGAGGCCTGCCCAGGCCTTTTGGAACGCGCGATGATCATCTTCGCATCAGCCAGCAGCTCTTCACCCCGTTTGGCGCAACGCGGAATATCGGCGCGATGTTGGCTTTCGAAATCGCTCTTGCCATCAATGATTTTCACGCCGGATTGCAAGCAATTGTAATATTCGCGAACAAGCGGCCGAATTATAACCGGATATTCCAGCGTCCAGGTTTGGGGATCCTCTGGGCGAACGGCGACCACACCTTGATCGACGCTTTGAAGCGACAGAACCATCGCAATGCTTGGGCCAATAATCATCCCTTTTCCCTTCTTTGAGGTTTGCCTTGAGATATCGCATGGGCGCGCTTTGCATCCTGCTTATCGCCAATACGCATGCGCATTCCTGCGGCGATGCGCGCAAGCGCTGCATCCATATTCTCTAAGATGTCATCGGCCTTGATTCTCATTACGCGGATGCCAACCGATTCAAGGCTTTTGTCACGGCGCTTGGCGATAACGGGATCTTCGCCTTCCTCGTCTATATCGATCGCCATTCCCAGGAGATGGCAATTGAAATCGACAATCGCGCTGCCGACCACCGCGTGGCGTTTGAAGGTGTAGCGGCCAAGATCTGCCTTGGCGAAACGCTCCGCTAATGCCTTATGCGCAGGCGATGAGTGCCGACGCATCTCGCGCGCCTGCTCATGTAGCACGTCCAGCCGCTTCTCCGAGATTTCCCAACCGCGGCCCTTCTTTTTGAGCGCGGGGGCTTCCGATTGCTCTGACGGCGAGCGCAGCTTGAGGGTCTTGCGGTCGGTCATCCCACACTCCCCTCAAGAGAGATCGCAAGCAGCTTCTGCGCTTCGACAGCGAATTCCATTGGTAGTTCCTTGAGAACTTCCTTGGCAAAGCCGTTGACGATCAGGGCAACCGCCTCTTCTTCATCCAGCCCGCGCTGCATGGCGTAGAACAGCTGGTCATCGCTGATCTTGGATGTCGTCGCCTCATGCTCGATCTGGGCGCCGGGGTTCTTCACCTCGATGTAAGGTACAGTGTGCGCGCCGCATTGATCGCCGAGCAAAAGTGAATCGCACTGAGTGAAATTGCGCACGCTTGTCGCATTAGGGCCGACGCGCACCAGCCCACGATAGGTATTGTTCGATTTACCCGCCGAAATACCCTTGGAGATGATGGTCGAGCGCGAACCCGCGCCATTATGGATCATCTTAGTCCCGGTATCGGCCTGCTGAAAATTGTTGGTGACAGCGATCGAGTAAAACTCGCCCACGCTATCCTCGCCATTCAGCACACAGCTGGGGTATTTCCAGGTAACTGCGCTACCGGTTTCGACCTGCGTCCAGCTAATCTTGCTGCGAGCGCCCTGACAAAGCCCGCGCTTGGTGACGAAATTATAGATCCCGCCTACGCCCTCTGCATTACCGGGATACCAGTTCTGCACTGTGGAATATTTAATCTCTGCATCTTCAAGCGCGACCAGTTCGACTACTGCGGCGTGGAGCTGGTTCTCATCGCGCATCGGTGCGGTGCAGCCCTCGAGGTAGGAGACATAGCTGCCTTTTTCCGCGACGATCAGCGTGCGTTCGAACTGACCCGTATTCTCGGCATTGATGCGGAAATATGTCGATAGCTCCATAGGGCATCGCACGCCCTCCGGCACATACACAAAGGTTCCATCTGAAAAGACTGCGCAGTTCAGTGTTGCGAAGAAATTGTCCTGGCGCGGCACCACCTTGCCAAGCCATTTCTTCACTAGTTCGGGATGTTCCTTGATCGCCTCTGAGATTGAGAGGAAGATCACGCCTGCCTTTTTCAGTTCCTCGCGAAATGTCGTGGCAACCGAAACGCTGTCAAACACGGCATCGACGGCGACCTTGCGTGCGCCTTCGACTCCGGCGAGCACTTCCTGCTCTGCGATCGGGATGCCCAGCTTGTCATAAACTTCCTTGATCTCGGGGTCGAGTTCATCAAGCGACTTAAGCTTGGGCTTGGGCTTGGGCGCGGCATAATAATGGGCATCCTGGTAGTCGATTTCAGGATAGCCAAGCTTTGCCCATTCGGGCTCCTCCATCGTCTGCCATTGGCGAAATGCCTTCAATCGCCATTCGAGCATCCATTCCGGCTCGCCCTTCTTAGCGGAAATGAAGCGTACCGTAGCTTCGGAGAGGCCCTTCTCGGCATACTCGGTCTCGATATCTGACGACCAACCATGCTCGTACTCGGCCGCCTTTTCGGCAGCTTCGCGCGCTTCCTGGTCCTGGATGTCGACTTCTGCGCTCATGCTAATTCTTTCTTCGCCGCCAACTGTGTCAGCGGGATATCGGCCAGCGCTCCGCGCAGTGCAGAATTGATCACGGGCCAATGCGGTTTGACGCTGCACCCGTCTTCAAATTCGCAATCATGCGCCTCGACACAATGGGTGATCGCAATCGGCCCTTCGACAGCCTCAACTATGTCCGCAACGGTGATCGCCGCAGCTGGACGCGCAAGCTGCAAGCCGCCGCCCACGCCACGTACTGAGCGCAAAAGCCCCGCCTTACTGAGAATGCTAACCAGCTTTTGTACGGTAGGTAGCGGTAAGCCGGTTTCCTGCGCCAGCCCGCCCGCCGATACGCGCG
>DMWU01000007.1 GCA_003483125.1 Erythrobacter sp.
TGCCATTGCAAGAATTGCCAGCGCCAGGCGGGCAGTGCCCTCTCAATCATCATTGGCGTGCCTGAGAATTCGGTCAGGATCGAAGGGACGGTCAAGACCTACAATGACACTGGCGACAGTGGCGCGACGGTCCGCAGGCAATTCTGCGAGAATTGCGGCTCGCCAGTGTTCACGAGGGTAGAGAGCCCCTCGGGTGTGATGTTCATCAAGGCTGGCACGCTTGACGACACCAGCGGATTGCAGCCGACATTCCATTGCTACACCAAGAGCAAGCAGGATTGGCTCGAATTGAGCGGTCTTCCCGGGTTCGAGACTGTACCCGAGGGGTTGTGAGCCTCGCCGTTGCTTTAGGCTTTCAGGCGAGTGTCAGGCCGGTTTTGCGGCACCAATAATCTTGTGCGCAGTTTCATTATCGACGACTTCTGCATATTTTGCCTGAAGATCGAACAGGTTGGATTCATGCGGATCGGCATGTCGGTCGGCGCAGGCATCGCGCACGACAAAGGGAATGAAGCCATGTTGCATGGCGTCGAGCGCCGACGCGCGCACGCATCCCGAGGTCGAGTATCCGCAAATGATCAGCGTATCCACTTGTTGCGACTTGAGCATTTCCGCAAGGCCGGTGTCGAAAAAGGCCGAGGGGTATTGCTTGGTGATCACTGTGTCGGATTGAGCGATTTGCAGATCATCAGGAAATGCGCCCAGACTGGACCCTCGATCAAAGGCCTTTAGTACCGGGGCCTTCTTGTAGAAGATTCCACCATCGGCGCCGCCAGACTCATACTCGACATTGGTGAAGACAACGGGGATTTGCGTTTCGTGACAAGCGTTCACGAGGGAGTTTGTTACTTCCAATGCGCCTCGTGCTGTTTCGCAATAGAGCGGGCTTATAGGCTCGAGATAGGCTTCAACCATATCGACCACGAGCAGCGCGGGCTTGTTGCCGGGTCGAAGGTGCCCTTCATAAACCCCGGCATAGTTTGCCTCGCGGCCCTCGCCACCTACCATCAGATGATGCCCTTGCTGGTCAGCTCGGCCTGTTCCGCATCGCTCATACCAAGAAGTTCACGCAATATTTCGCCATTGTCCTGGCCCGGTTCAGCCGGAGCAGGGCGCCTGACGCCTGACGGAGTGCGTGACAGTTTTGGAAAGGCGTTCTGCATCTTGAGTTTGCCGTGCCGCTGCGTTTCGACCTCTATGATTGCCTCGCGTGCCTGGAAATGCGGGTCTTCGATCATGTCGGGCGCACGATAGACGCGTCCCGCCGGGATAGAATAGTCAATTGTGGCTTGCTCGACTTGGTCGACGGTGAGCGAACCGGTCCAATCATTGACCAGATTATCCAGTTCAGTCTGGTTCTGCCCACGGGCGATATGTGTCGAGTATCTCGGATCATCCGCCAGTTCGGGCTGCCCCATCGCCTGTGCCAACCGAGCAAAGATTTCATCCTTGTTGGCGCCGATCATGAAGTGTCCATCCTTGCAAGAATAGACATTGGATGGCGCAATACCGGGCAAAATTGAACCAGAACGCTCGCGAATTATTCCGCCATGATCATATTCAGGAACCAGTCCTTCCATCACTTGGAGCACCGCTTCGTAGAGCGCGGTGTCGACAACCTGGCCTTCGCCCGTCTTTTCGCGGTGATGAAGTGCTGCGAGCACGCCCATGCATCCGTAACTTGCGCAAAGCGTGTCGCCGATTGAAACACCCATTCTCGCTGGTGGCCGGTCAGGCTCGCCGACAATATAGCGCCAGCCGCCCATCGCCTCTCCGATACCGCCAAAGCCAGCACGGTCCGAATAGGGTCCATCCTGGCCATATCCTGACATGCGCGCAATGATCAGACCAGGATTGTCCTTGTGTAACACATCGGGAGAGAGACCCCATTTCTCAAGCGTTCCCGGCTTGAAATTCTCGACCAGAACATCGGCCTTTGCGATTAGCTTGCGCGCCAGTTCCTGACCTTCGGGGACGCGCAAATTGCAGGTAACAGACCGCTTGTTGCGGCCGATCACTTCCCATTGAACTTTCTCGTCACCTTGCCCCCAAAGACGCATAGGGTCGCCCGCGCCGGGCGGTTCAATCTTGATAACGTCAGCGCCCATGTCACCGAGCAATTGGCCACAAAAGGGGCCGGCCAATAGCTGGCCCATCTCGACAACGCGAATATCGTCGAGCGCACCCATTACTCGGCAGCCTCGGCCTGATGGATGTGGTGCCATTCCGGTTGCTTGGGGGCGGGTAGGCCTGTTTCGGCCTCGCAATTGGTCCGCAGCTCCTTGATACCGGGACCATAGTCGAACAATTGAGGTTCGCCGCGCTCCTCCTTCATTTCCGCGCGCATGCTGGTGGTAGCGGCTGCATCGATCGTGCCTTCTGCATCGGCAACAATCCCATATGCCTTTGCCCCATCTGGAGTGACGAGGCCCTGGCGGATTTCCAGCCCGACCAGTTCGGGGTCGCGCTCCAGGGGGTCGCCCCAGCCGCCGCCTCCCCATGTAATGTAGTGGAGTAGGTCGCCTGCTTTGACCGGAACGTCTTCAACCTTGTTCCCGACGATCTCGCTCGTGCCATCGGCATGCTCGATCACCTTCTTGGCCCGCATTCCGGGATGCCCGCCATTCAGGCCCCATG
>DMWU01000055.1 GCA_003483125.1 Erythrobacter sp.
TGTCAGCCATAACTAATCCAGCTTCAGCACCCAGCCATGTTTATCTTCAACACGGCCGCGCTGGATGCCGACCAGCTTCTCACGAATCTTGGTGGTGAGTTGGCCCGGGCCGCCGCTACCAATGGTAAATTCGCCATAACTGCCGCAGACCTTGCCGACAGGCGTTACGACAGCAGCCGTGCCACAAGCCATTGTTTCGAGCATTTTTCCCGAGTTCGCATCGTCGCGCCACTGGTCGATCGAATACATCTCCTCAGAGACTTCCAGCCCCTCTTCACGCAGCAAGGTGATCAGGCTGTCACGCGTAATGCCGGGCAGGATCGTACCTGTAAGCGGCGGAGTGATCACCCTGCCATCATCGAAAACGAAGAACAGGTTCATGCCGCCCAATTCCTCGACCCATTTGCGTTCAACCGCATCGAGGAACAGCACCTGGTCATGCCCCTTGGCGAATGCCTGGCCGGTTGGGACGAGGCTGGCGGCATAATTACCGCCGCATTTGGCCTCTCCCGTGCCACCAGGTGCTGCGCGCGTATATTCGGAAGTCCATATGCTGACAGCCGGAACGCCCGATTTGAAGTAATTGCCCGCGGGGCTGGCGATCACGCAGAATTTGTACTGCTTGGCGGGGCGCACACCCAGAAAGGGCTCGCAGGCGAACATGAAGGGGCGCAAATATAGCGAGCCGCCCTCGACAGTTGGGAACCAGTCCTGGTCCGCCTTCACCAGCTGCTTTACCGCTTCAATGAATACATCTTCGGGGACATTGGGCATGGCCATTCGATCCGCCGATCTGTTGAACCGGCGCGCATTCTGCTCGGGCCTAAACAGCGCCCGCCCGCCCTCAAGAGTCTTGTACGCTTTCATCCCTTCGAAGATTTCCTGCGCGTAGTGCAGCACTGCGGCAGCGGGATCGAGCGCGATCCGTTCGCGCGGGCAGACTCGGGCAGAATGCCAGCCGCCCTGCGCTTCGTCATAATCGATCATGACCATATGGTCTGAGAACAATGAACCGAAACCGGGATCAGCCAATGCCGCGTCGCGCGCATCGGCAGCCATCGGGGCGGGGTGGGGAATATGCTTAAAATCCATGCGCGTGCGGTTAATGCTAGCGGGCCGCGAGGGCAAGTAGAGTGTTGCGCAAATGAAAAGGGCAACCCTNCCCGTAGGTGGATCGCCCTTTCATGGTCAGCGGCGCAAGCGCCGCTCACGTAGCCTCTATGGGTATCGAATTTTACCTATAGTGCTCCGTGCGGAAACTTGCCGACCTCTCTGCTGAACCATGAGACATCGGATCACCTCCTTTCGCGCTTTTGAGCCAGAGCCCGCTCCGTATCACCGGGGGGCGAGGACCGCGTTCGCCGCTTACCTCGATGGATAATTTGATTCAGCGCGAGAATGAAAACAAGTCTTGAAAAATAGTTTTCCCACGTCAGAATAGTGCGCCGTTGCCCGCCAGATATCGCGGGTTTCTTTTCACCTACAATCCTCAATCACTCTGGTTACTTCGGCCCATGCCGGGATGTAGAGCGGTTCCAGCCCTTCGACTTCAATCGCAAATCGACCTCGCGAAAGAGCCATCGCATCGAGCAGTGGATCAAAGGCATCCACTTCCGCTGCTATCAGCCTATTTTTGGGAACTTGGTTTGCCGTCAGCACACGCTCTTGCGTCTCGGTCCGAATGCGCATGACTAGTTCGCGCTCCGTAGTGCCCCGACGCGCGATCCCGATTCGGCGCGAGTCCATGTCACAGCGCATGACGAAGAGGTGAACTGCCTCATTACTCTGACCGAACAGCGCCAGCGTCTCTCGCGATTCCGCGACATATTCCCAATCACCTGGCGTTTGGGGTTGGTTGAGCCAGTCATCATCTTGCGCCATGGCCGGCGTAACAAGTGCGGTAGCGGAAGCAATGGCCAGCGAGGCAGCCAAATGGAGATTGATCGGTTTCATAGATGCACTTTGCGCGCTAACGCCTTGCTCGTCCATGACTGAGAGCAGGTAATGAGCAAGAAACGCCGAATTGATCAGATGCTGGTGGAACGCGGATTGGCAGAAAGTCGCTCGCGCGCGCAGGCATTGATCATGGCGGGGCTGGTCTTCTCTGGCGAGACGAAGCTTGCAAAGCCCGGGCAACAATTGCCGGATGATTCGCCGCTCGAGGTGCGCGGGCGCGACCATCCCTGGGTCAGCCGCGGGGGTATCAAGCTTGCGCATGCAATCGACCATTTCGGCCTTGATCCGGCGGGCGTAACTGCGATGGACATTGGCAGCTCTACCGGTGGCTTCACCGATGTTCTGCTCCAAAAGGGTGCCAAGCATGTCTTTGCCGTCGATAGCGGCACCAACCAGCTAGCCTGGAAATTGCGGCAAGACCCGCGCGTAACCGTGCTGGAGAAAACCAGCGCGCGCATCCTGACTCCCGAGATTATCGATCGGCCCTGCAGCTGGGTCGTGTGCGATGCCAGCTTCATCGGGCTGGCGAAGGTACTGGAGCGTCCACTGGAGCTGGCGTCAAATGAATGTCGGCTTGTCGC
>DMWU01000044.1 GCA_003483125.1 Erythrobacter sp.
GGACGCGGTTAAGAGAGCAGGCGTTTCGGTCGCCGGAAGAGTCGTAAGCGAGACTGTGGCCGGACCTCTCGAGCACCATATTGTCAATTGGGAGGCAGCATGATCGATTGGCTCAGACGCGAAATGCTGGAGCCAGAGATCAAACTGGGCGAACGGACCGTGCCGATCGCCCTGCACCGACATCCACGTGCACGCAGGCTCACCCTTCGGCTTGCCCCCGATGGCAGCGAAGTGCGCATAACCATGCCAGGATGGGCGAGAAGCGCAGAGGCCATTGCCTTCGCCCACGCACGCCGGGAATGGCTGGCCGCGCAGATGGAAAAGATCCCCATCCGGCGCTCACCCGAACCGGGCCACGCGATAAAAATACGCGGCGTGCCGCTTGTGATAGACTGGAGGGCAAATGCCGCACGCACGCCCAGTATTGTAAATGGCAAGGTCTCAGTTGGCGGGCCGATAGATGCGATTGAGCGGCGATTGGCGCGATGGCTGCAAAAGCAGGCGCTCGTCCTGCTATCAGAGGACACAGCCCATTATTGCGAAGTCGCACAACTTGACAGCGTTCCTGTCAGCCTTTCACGCGCGCAAAAGCGCTGGGGCAGCTGTTCCGACAAGAAGCGGCTCAGGATCAATTGGCGGCTCATCCAGGCGCCCGACGAGGTTCGGCGATCGGTAGTCGCCCATGAAGTCGCGCACCTTGTGCATTTCGATCACAGTCCGCAATTCTACGGCTTGCTAGGCGAAATATTCGAAGGAGATCTTGCCTCAGCGGACAAGTGGCTGAAAGAGAACGGTCGCAGCCTCTATACCCAGTTCGGCTGAGATTAAGAGCCGCCACCCTAGTTTCAACTTCACAACCGCTGGCGTCCAAACGTTTCAATCCCTATGTTGAGCATCATGCGCGTAATGCACAGATTCAATCCCGGCCCCGGAATTGCCGATTTTTGGGAGCAATTCAAAAAGCCGCAGCCCTATCGCTGGCCGATCCTGGCGGTTTCGGTCGCGCCCATCGCGCTGGTGCTTTACTGGGCGACCGAAGAAACGGTTTATGTGCCGCCGCGCCCGCCCGAGGTGACCTACATCACGACATTTGCCGAGGGCCGTAGTGACCAAGAGATCATTGCATCGAACGAGGCCAACCAGGCCCGTAATGACGAGCTGCGCGCCGCGCAGGAAGAAATTGAAGAGCAAAAGCGCGAAATGTATCGCGCGCTTGGTCGGGCCACGGGTATCGATGTCGATGCAATGGAAGCACAGATAGAGGCTGATCGCGCGCGCGAAGAGGCAGCCAGGGCCGCCGCAAGGAATACCGCGAGCACGCCCGAGGGAAACACTGGGAACACAGGCGTTGACAGCGAATAAAGAGGACGCGCGCTGGCTGGCTGCAGCCGCGCGGCTTGGATCGCGTGGGCAGCCTCTAACCCGCCCCAACCCTGCAGTCGGCGCAATCATCGTGAAAGATGACAAGGTTGTCGGCCGCGGATGGACGCAGGCTGGTGGCAGGCCACATGCAGAGGCCATGGCGCTGGAAAATGCGGGCAAGGATGCAAGCGGGGCGACTGTCTATGTCTCGTTAGAACCCTGCGCGCATGAATCAAAACGCGGGCCAAGTTGCGCCAGCTTATTGGCCAAAGCGAAGCCAGCTCGCGTGATCGCGGGGTTGCGCGATCCCGACCCGCGTACCAGCGGCGCCGGCATACAGAGCCTGCGTGAGGCGGGGGTCAAGGCGGAGGTGCTGGAGTGCGAGGCCTCAAGGCAAAGCCTGTGCGGCTATCTTGCGCACAAGCAATTCGGTCGACCCTATGTGACGCTCAAGCTCGCATTTTCAGCCGATGGCAGGATCAGCACAGGCGACTCCAAAAACCAATGGATTACCGGCGAGGCCGCACGGGCGCATGTCCATGCGCAACGGGCACGGCAGGACGCTATCCTTGTGGGCGGCGGTACATGGCGAGAGGACCAGCCCGGCCTTGACGTAAGATTGCCGGAATTAGAAACACGCAGCCCTGCGCGATGGGTACTTTCTCGCGGAGAGGCTCCTGATGGGGTCAGCACCATCCCCTCACCTAGTGCCATCAGCGAGATGAAAGATGTACAATATCTCTATGTCGAAGGTGGAGCGCAGGCAGCAGCGGCCTTTCTCAAGGCTGATCTCGTCGACCGGATCGACATTTATCACGCTCCTGTCGAAATCGGCGCGGGAGAAAATGTCGAGAAGGAACTCGGGCTCGATCAATTGGCGGGAGACAAGTCAAATTGGGAGATGATCGACGAATGCCAACTTGGCATTGATCGTTTCGCCGCCTATCAGCGCTGCAGAGATTAGGAGGTAAGCGTGTTCACAGGCATCGTCACTGCAATTGGTGAAATCACCAAGGCCAATCAGCGCGGCGACTTGCGACTGACAATCTCTGCTCCGCTTGACCCCGCAAAAATCGACATTGGCGCATCGATCGCATGTTCGGGCGTCTGTCTGACAGTGGTTGAGCGCGGCGGCAGTGCAGGCGATGCGTGGTTTAGCGTCGATGTTTCGGGCGAAACCGTATCGTGCACCGCACCTGACATGTGGGATGAAGGCAGCAAGATCAATATCGAACCTTCGCTTCGGCTAGGTGACGAACTGGGCGGCCATATCGTAACCGGCCATGTCGACGCAGTTGGCGAAGTGGTTTCCGTGGAAGCCGAAGGGGATTCGACGCGTATCCTCATCCGCGCACCTGCCAGCCTTGCACCTTATATCGCTGCCAAAGGTTCAATCACCGTACAGGGTGTATCGCTGACCGTGAATTCTGTCGCTGACCAATCGGACGGAAGCTGCGACTTTGCGCTCAATATTATCCCCCATACGGCAGAGGTCACGACGCTGGGCGCGCTTTCACGAGGCGATAGCGCAAACCTGGAGATCGACGTTTTGGCGCGCTACCTCAAGCGGATGCAGGCGCTAGCCGGATAGTTGCATTCAGTAGCTGGAAAAATGCTCTGAAACCTGATGCCTTGCAATCATGCGGCTCATGACACGATCGTTGCCGGCTCGCGCCTGATCCTTTCCTGAATCGATATCGAGCGTGCGCGTATAATAGTCGCGCGCCTGACCCAGATCGTCCTCGCTCTCACGGCAAAGGCCGATATTGAACAGAACTGACACATGCGCCCGATTGGTGGATTCCAATGTCTCGAAGGCCCGGCAAGCGGCAATCGGATCTGTTTTTGTCAGCCGAACTGCTTCCTTGAAGCTGCGTGCATCTTCTTTCGACATACCCTTGCGCCTTTCTAGAAGGAGGACATTGGCAGATCTGAATTGCGGAGCCAGATCACGCCTCACCGATCTAGCATATTGCTGCGCCAAAGAATCCAGCAAGACGTGCGGGCTGGGCGAGCCGACCTCGTCATCGCAAGACTTCTCATATGATTCCAAGTATTCGCTGTTTTCATAGAGTAGTCTGCCATCAGACGCTAACAGACGCACCGTTGGGCGATAGCCGACATTGAGCATGATGCACTGATACACATCTTCGCGCTTCTCTACGCAGTCCCCATTCTCTCTCTTGCCACAACTTATGACTTTCTTGGTGCCCGCCGAATTCACCCAAAAATCGGTGCGGGCCGAGCCTTGCATCAAGGTCATCGAACCCAACCAATTCTTATTGGACGTTTTATCCTCTTCGGACTCTCCCTCACGATCAGTCTCTGAGGCACGTAGGTCGGCCAGCATCGCGGCTGGTACAATAGAAAACCAGTTTTGCCCCTGAATCTCTATGGCCGAAAGTACATCAAAGAGCAGGAAGGATAATTCTGGTCCGGCGTCACCGCCAAAGCCCTCAACGGCAATGGTTTGCACTCGAGCATCCATGTTTGCCTCAGCTGCAAAAACACCTGCGACCTCCAATGTCTCGGCCTGTGCGGCCGAGCAGGCGCATGTGAGCGCAGCAATCCCGATGATCTTCTTCATTTTGCCACTCCCCTTCCCGCAACATTCAATGCATGGGAAGCATCGTGGGGCAAGGCTGAAAAGCCATTGAATTCACCGTTCAGGATAGAGCCTACGCCTGAAGTGGCCTGCTACGAAAAGCGCATCGCGGTCATCAGCAGCTAATTGGCCGCAGCCGCTACTCTCGCCTTCAGGGATAGGCCGGCTCTCGATTTATGCGGCAACTTCGGCGATCGCTTCTATGAATTTCTCGATGTTGCCCATATGCAAGCCAGCAATGTTGATACGGCTAGAGCTGGCCATGTAGATG
>DMWU01000256.1 GCA_003483125.1 Erythrobacter sp.
CTGCATTCTATGGAACGAAGCCAGTATGAATTGTGGAGTCCTGCCGGAGATGGGAATTGCTTTCATTATTGCTGTGAATGTTATGAAACAGGAATCCATGATTGCAGTGCTTTGTACCGTGGTGTGTGTCAGCTGCGTCGAGACTTAATTGGATTCATTGCCGATCATCTCGATGATGACTACGGAGGCATTGCAGGATTTACGGTGCGGGATATGGTGCTGTCTACGTATTCCGATATGATGGCGCGGCGTCGACAACCGCAATCGAATCAACCCATCGAAGACTACTTCGTCCGCATGGCGAGTGCAGTTCCATGTGCCTGTGAATATGCAAATGCCGTCGAAGTGTATTCATTTCGTCATGCAAAGCATGTAAATGTTGTCGTGTTTGCGCCTGCAGAGTATCGTCCTGAATCAAGAAGATTAGCACGTGCAACTGAGGTGTCACGCGTGACTGTGATTGATACGGGCAGTAATCGTACGATGTGCCTGTATTACGAGCACCAACATTATCAGCTCATGCAACGAATCGACGGAGGGAAAGCCGATGATAGTACGCGGCGGTTTATATCGTCTATAACTGCTGCATGGTCCGAGGAAAGGACAGAACAGCTCGCTGCTTTTGTAGTGGTTTTTGATCTGGCTCAAGCGCCTCAGGGATGCGACTTCGTCAGCCTCGTTATCTACGCACGCGCGTGGACCGGACAGTCATCGCTGAGCGGGACTATTGAGAGCTTTGAAATGGTTGAGCCTAATTTCAACAAGGAGACTTAGCGCCCGATCCCTTGCGCTCATTAATTGACCTAGCCCAGCGCGATATCAGGCGCATCTTCCTGCTTCATCCCCACCACGTGATACCCGCCATCGACATGGTGGATTTCACCCGTCACGCCCGATGACAGGTCGGAGAGGAAGTAAAGCCCTGCACCCCCTACATCGTCGATCGTCACATTGCGTCGCAATGGCGAATTATATTCATTCCACTTCAGGATGTAGCGGAAATCGCCAATCCCGCTTGCGGCCAATGTCTTGATCGGGCCGGCGCTGATCGCGTTGACGCGGATATTCATCGGCCCCAAATCGTTTGCAAGGTATTTGACGCTGGTTTCCAACGCAGCCTTTGCGACGCCCATCACATTGTAATGCGGCACGACTTTTTCAGCTCCATAATAGGTGAGCGTAAGGATCGTCCCCCCGCCATTACCCTCTTCGTCAACTTCAGGCATCATTTCGGCTGCCCGCTTGGCGACTGCCACTAGCGAATAGGCCGATATGTTCATTGTCATCAGGAAATTATCGAGACTGGTATCGACATATTTGCCGCGCAACTCGCCCTTGTCCGAAAATCCGATGGCATGGACGACAAAGTCGAGTTGGTCCCAGCGTGCCTTCAACTGGTCAAAGGCCTTGTCGAGCGCATCCATGTTCGAAACATCGCACTCGAATACAAAATCGCTGCCCAATTGTTCGGCCAGAGGCCTAACGCGGCGCTCAAGCGCTTCACCCTGGTAGGAAAAGGCCAATTCCGCCCCTTCGTCCGCAAGCTTCTTCGCAATGCCCCAGGCCAATGATTTATCATTGGCCAGCCCCATGATGAGGCCACGCTTCCCCTGCATCAGTCCGCTCATGCGGCGCCCTCCTTTACTCCGTCATTATCCGTCACTTGGTCCTCGCGTACTTTCGCGAGCGCCGCGTTTAATTCGGCCCCTACCACAATCCCCAGTCCTACAAGCCAGAAAAAGAAAAGCGTAATCACGATTCCAGCGAGGCTGCCGTAAGTGAGGTTATAGCTGAAAATACTGCGCAATAAGGGCGGAAGCGCGCCGGAAACTATGAACCACCAAAAAGTTATGAAGAATGCGCCTGGCCACTTCGGGAATTTGCGTGCGCGGTAAGGCGCGGGCGCAAGTGTATAGAACAATAAATAAGCAGAAATGAAGAAGCCCAATGCAGGGATGATCCGCGAAGTCTCTAGACCAGAAATTGCCCCGCTCAGTTGCGGGAAGTTGGCCGAGATCACTTCTTGTGCAGTTCCAATGCCCACTTGTGCGAAGAGCGAGACGAATAGAAGAACTACGGAAAGTAGGATTATCCCGATTGAGGCCAGGCGATACTTCCAGATAGGTTGTTCGCGCGTTACCGCATAGGCTCGGCGTAATATGTCGCGCACTGTTTCCATTACGCTAGATGCGGTCCACAGCGCGACCCCGGCACCAACCCATAGCAGCCATCCTTCCCTTGCGTTGATTACATCCATTGCTACCGGCTCGACAGTAGCTGCAACGGTCGGGGGCATGGTGGAAATAATTGTCGAAATGAGCGCCGCACGCTCGCTCTCTTCGCCAAACAGGCCGAACAGAGCCGAGCCAAGTATGAAAAAGGGAAACAGCGCCAGCATTGAGAGATAGGCTAGATTACCCGCGTGGATGAAGCCATCGCGAAAAGTGCCGGCCAGAGTACGGCTTGCAACCCTGAAAACGCGCGATCCAGTAAGGTAATGGATATGCAATTCGGGCACCCCCTGCCGCGATTAGAGCCCCAGCTTCTCCCGCGGGTTGCTCTTGTCTTCCCAACCTTCGAGCCGCTTTTCAAGCTCATCCAAATCTTCCGGCATCTGGATCTCAAGCGTTACCAGCTGATCCCCTCGCTTGCCTGACTTGGTGCTCCAGCCCTTGCCCTTCAGACGCATCACGGTGCCGCCATCGGTGCCAGGCTTGATCGTCAACATAACCGGGCCGTCCACCGTAGGGCATTTCACCTTCGCCCCGCGCAGCGCTTCGGCCAACGAGATGGGCAGGGCCATGCGGATATTGTCGCCATCGCGTCGGAAGAAGGGGTGGCTGCCGACTTCAACGAAGACCAGCCCGTCACCATTGCCGCCCGGCCCTTCTTGGCCCTTGCCTTTCAATCTCATTTGAGTGCCGTCCTCGGCACCGGCAGGCAGCTTTATTTCGATTGTCTTGCCGTCAACGAGGGTTATTCGCTGGTTTTGGCGTGAGGCGGCATCCACGAAGGGAACGGCCAACCTATAATGGACGTCAGCCCCTTTGCGCGGAGGGGGAGGGCGTCGCTGCGAGCCGAAACCGCCGCCAAAATCGTCGGGCCCGCTCCTGCGCCGCCCGCCGCCGCCAAACAGCCCTTCGAACAGGTCACCCAGATCCACCCCGTCATTGCCAAACCCTTGGAAATCCTCTGGCCTGAAGCCGCCCTGGGGGCCGCGTCCACCGCCAAAGCCGCCACCCATTCCGCCGAACGGATTGGTCGGGTTCCCCTCGACGTCAATCTCGCCGCGGTCGAATTGTGCGCGCTTAACCTTGTCCGAAAGAAGGTCATAAGCCTTGGTGACGTCAGAAAACCGTTCTGCCGCCTTAGGATTGTCCTTGTTGCGATCAGGATGCAGCTCCTTGGCGAGCTTTCGATATGCGCTCTTGATCTCCTTTTCGGAGGCCGTGCGCGCAACGCCAAGGGTTGAATAGGGATCGGACATGCGTGTTAGCTAGTTACAACAGCGCGCGGGCGCAAGATAGGAGGGTTTTCTTGCAGTTGATCAGGGAGTAGGGCGTCAGTCATGCAAAGGATGCTCTGAAGAGCAGTTCCCCAAGGAAATACCATAGTGACCGACCATAATGCCCTGCTAACCGAAAGCGAGATTCCTTCTAGCGATCCACTTGGCTTGTTCGAACGTTGGTTTGCCGAAGCGCGTGAGGCGGAGCCGAATGATTCGAACGCCATGGCATTGGCTACTGCGACCCCCGAAGGAGCGCCATCGGTTCGCATGGTGTTGCTAAAAGGGCATGGCCCGGAAGGGTTCACCTTTTACACTAATGCCGAAAGCCGGAAAGGCACACAAATCCACGCCAATATGCAGGCCGCGCTACTCTTTCACTGGAAAAGCCTGCGTCGCCAGATCCGCATTGAAGGCCCGCTGGAGGAAGTTTCGTCCGAAATGGCGGACGCCTATTTCCACTCTCGCCCCTTTGTTAGCCAGGTTGGTTCCGCTGCGAGCGACCAGTCGCGCCCGCTTGACCATCGCCAAACCTATGTCAATCGAGTGGAGGAGCTTGAGGCTGCCTGTAGGGAAGCCGGCGAGGTACCGCGTCCGCCGCATTGGACCGGTTTTACGCTTGCGCCCGAGCGAATCGAATTCTGGCTCGACCGGCCAAACCGCCTGCATGACCGGCGCGAATTCATTCGCGATGGTGACGGCTGGCGCGACACATTGCTCTATCCATGAAGCCAGAAACTCTCACGCGTAGCGCGGCACTTGCGTCGATCTCGACCGCGCTCTTCCTTGTGGTTATCAAGGTCTGGGCGAGTGTGCGCACTGGCTCAAGCGCCATGCTGGGCAGCCTGGCTGATACGGCGCTCGACCTGATTGCCAGCATTGCAACCTTGATAGGTGTCTGGATCGCGGCGCAGCCGGCGGATGAGAAACACCGTTTCGGCCATGGCAAGGCCGAATCCC
>DMWU01000195.1 GCA_003483125.1 Erythrobacter sp.
AGCCAAGCTGCTGCAGCACCGCATTATGCGGGATGGCGCGAATTTGCCTGAGGCTCATCTCTCGATCGGCAGCAATATCCGATTGCCGACGCGAGACACGACTGCCCGTGGAATTGAGCATACCGAGGCCAAAGGCGGTGACCGCGCGCGAATATGTCTTGCTATGCAGGTGCTCGCGTTGATGTGACCTGATTGCGCGATAGAAATCGAGACTCAGATCCGTGCGCCGATAGAAGGGATCAACCGGTGCATCAGCATCGGTCGTCGCAGGCCGCAGCTCTGCAACCCGCGTAAGCGTCGCTCGTGCGAGCTCCGGTGTGGCGAAGAACAGATAGCCGTCACCGCCCTGAAAGCTGACCTCTGGTTCAAGCCGGATTCCCGCACGCACAAAGCGCCGTCGCGCCCACGGACTAAGTGGCCAGTCGAGCCGGTCGGCAAAACTGTCGGGGTGGGCGCCACGGCCCATGCTCTCGCCATGCGTGTTGAAGATCAGTGCAGCAACATCGGTGAGACCGTTCTTCTCCATGGCCTCGCTCAAGCGGCCTTGCAGCCTTTCTATCGCAAGGCTTGCCGGTATCTGGCCAACGAAGCGCCCCGCATCGGAGAACCCGGTCTGGATCGCTACGCGGCCGCGCAGGCGCGCATATTGCTGGTAGCTTTCTTCTTTCAGCAATGCGTCAAGGAAGCGCCCGCCATGCTCCAGTGCGGTTTCGGTTTCGAACAGGGGCGAGACGTCGACCTTGTCTTCGATGCTGAACAGCTTGGCGAAGTAGAGCGCAGCGAGGATCGTACTTGGCTGCTCGCATTCGGCGATCAACATGCGAATTGGTGCATCACCATCAATGTGATCGAGGATCTGCGCCATGGCGATGAATTGGCGGATCGCGGTAGAACTCTCGATGGCAAGGGCAGCGAAGTTCGATCGTAGCGGCTTCACCTTGCCCAATATCTTGCGCAATGCGGCAATTGCGCTCCTGCTTCCAAGGTCCAGCGTATTGTTCGGATCAATCCGTCGGCGGATCGCATTGTGCAATTGCGACGAGTTTACACGGAAGTGGATCCATCCCATGCCCAAACCATCCGCGCGCATGGCGGCCGCCAAGGTCTTGAGCGAAATAGCGCGATCAGGATCAGCACCGCGCGCATCTTCTTCGAGCGCTTCAATGAGCGGCTTGAGGCTTAGCAGCTTGTTCGGATCATCGGCAGTAAGGCGATTGGCTGCGGTCGAGAGCGCTTCAGGCTCCGACAAATCTTCCTGGAAATCAGCCAGTCGCGCCCGCGAGTAGTCGAGCGCACTTGTGAGCGTTTGAAGCACTTTATGGGCCGGATCAATCGCTTTAAGTGCAGCGGCATAGCGCTCTAATCGCTCGACTTTCTCGCTTAGTCTGAAGGTGATTGAGTCGTACCATTTGATGTCGGTACGACCATCCATGTCGTAGCCGACCCAGGTGGCAAAACGGAACGGCAGGGGCGCGAGTTCGTGCCAGCGATCCGGCCACTGCTTCGATGCATGGCCAAGAAGTTCGGAAACGATGGAATCGCGTGCGTCCTGTGCGTTGCCAATGGCACGCATTGCCCGACCATGTTCGAATTTGAGCGTGACTGCCGGCCGTTCAGATTCGGAGGTGCAAACCTCATCACCGATCGCTCCATCGCGCGACGCTGCCTCGGCGACTGCTTCATGTTGCTGCGGCGTCAGCAGGAAGGTGGGATGGGCGGTAAAGACCGTGTGTAGCTGGGGCACCTCCCACAGCTCGCGGAAGGCTTCAAAATCCTTAGCGTCATGGCTGGCAGCGAGCGCTTCCTGATTCTCGGCCCTGCCTACCGGAGCAACAAGGCGGCGAAGGCGCGTAGCGCGGCTTTGGATCGATTGGCATTCGAGTTCAGCAACCAGCGCTTCGATATCACCGAGGTCGGTCTCGCCCGACTCCAGCGCGCGCGAAAGATCCAATCCCAATTGGAAGACGGGATTGAATAGCGGCGTCTCGCGGGTGCGCGCGTGAAGTTCGCTCAACCTTTCGAGCAGTGCGGATACGCTAGAGAAACTCGTGGCCATTATTTGCCCAGCCTGGCTGCGTCGCGCGCCATTGCTTCGACCTGAACTTCGTCGGGCTTACCTCGCGGTGCCACCCAGCTGCCGCCCACGCACAGGACGGGATCGAAGGCGAGCCACTCCGGAGCATTTTCCGGCCCGATACCGCCCGTGGGACAGAACAGGCATTGATGGAATGGGGCAGCGAGCGCCTTGAGTGCGGGCAGGCCGCCTGCCGCAATGGCAGGGAAGAACTTGAAATGTCCAAGGCCCAGGTCGAGGCCGCACATGATGTCACCTGCGTTGGCGATGCCCGGCAGGAAAGGCACGTCCTTCTCAATCGCCGCACGAGCCAGCAGTTCGGTGAGACCCGGGGACACCACGAACTCGGCGCCTGCATCGAGTGCTTTATCCAAGTCGGTCGGATTGGTCACCGTTCCTGCACCCACGATCGCGCCAGGCACTTCCTTCATTGCGGTAATCGCAGGAAGGGCTGCTTCAGTGCGCAAGGTTACTTCCAGCACTGGCAGGCCGCCCGCGACCAGCGCGCGGGCCAGAGGAAGCGCGTGGTCGATTTCGTCGACCACGATTACCGGAATTACCGGAGCCATGCGCATGATGCTTTCAATCTTGGTCACTTGTGCAATTCCTAGGATTAGAGGCCTGCAGTGGCGAGCATCGCGCTGCCACCCTTTTCGGCACTGTCGGCTAAATTGCGGAACATCGCGAAGATC
>DMWU01000138.1 GCA_003483125.1 Erythrobacter sp.
TGTTCCTTCTTTTCGATATTGTGAGGGGGGTTTGATAAAATCTGCCTCGATTTGCCCTCCGTTGTATTTAACATAATATATATTATCATCTTCATTCGAGAAAGAGATGACAGAACAAATCGCTCGCCTACTCAATATCATGGTTATTCTTCGTGATCCTGAACGCGGGTGCGAATGGGATCGCGCACAAACACATGAGACAATCGTTCCGCACACGATTGAGGAAGCATACGAAGTAGCCGAAGCGGTTGAGCGCGGAGATATCCAAGATCTGAAAGACGAACTGGGCGACCTGCTCTTTCAGGTGATATTCCAGTCGCGTATCGCAGAAGAGGCACAAAATTTCAGCTTTAATGACGTTGCTCAAGCAATCTCAGATAAGTTGGAAGCAAGGCACCCGCATATTTTCGGTGATGCAGACCAATCCGATGACACGCGCGACAAGCGTTGGGAAAGGCTCAAGGCGGAAGAAAGGGCGCAAAAAGGCGCAAAAAGCGCATTGGATGGCGTTGCAAATGCTCTTCCGGCGCTACTCAGAGCGCAAAAGTTACAAAAGCGGGCTGCGCGCACTGGTTTTGATTGGCCAGATAAGTCTGGTCCGATCGACAAGATTCATGAAGAAATTGATGAACTTGCAAGGGCAACCTCAAGTTCTGATGAATTTGAAGAAGCTGGAGATTTACTGTTTGCCGTCGTCAACCTAGTTCGAGCCTATGAAATCGATGCTGAAGAGGCTTTAAGGGCCGCCAATCAAAAATTTGAAACCCGATTTCGCGGTATGGAAGAGCTTGGTGGCGAGGAATTCAGCTCTTTGTCATTGGAGAGACAGGAAGAACTCTGGCAAAGGGTCAAGCGCCAAGAACGAGACTAGGGATCAAAGCGCCTGAAACTTCCCCAATTCCTTAGGATTAAGCCTTACGATCAATTTCCGCATGGGCTGGCCTTGTACATCTGCGAGCTCATCAGAAAGAACTTCGCCATGCGCGTGAAGCCAGGCCAACTTCCTGCCGTCGCTTGCAGATACCTTCAATTCAAGTTCCTGTGCCTCGCCAGTCAATCGCGAGGAAACAGCGTCGAGAAGGCCGTCAAGCCCCTCCCCGGTAGCTGCTGATATGACGATCGCATCGTCGGACGTCTCTGCAATACTGCGAAGTTCGTTTGCGCGTTCTTCATCAACGAGGTCGATCTTGTTCCAGACCTCCACGATAGGAATATCGCTTTCGCCACTTTCTCCATCGACTACGCCAAGATCAGACAAGACATTCAGAACCTGCTTCTTCTGTGCCTGATGCGCTGAATTGGACGTGTCACGCACATGCAGGATGATGTCTGCTGAAATGACTTCCTCCAAGGTTGCGCGAAACGCGGCGACGAGCTGCGTTGGCAGGTCGGAAATAAATCCTACGGTATCCGAGATGATTGCCTTTTCGATGCCCGGTAGCTGGATGGCGCGCATCGTTGGATCGAGCGTGGCGAACAGCAAGTCTTCGGCCATCACGTCTGAACCCGTCAAACGATTAAAAAGCGTCGACTTTCCTGCGTTGGTGTACCCAACAAGCGCAATGACGGGCCAAGGGGCTTTTTCGCGCCGGCTTCTGTGAAGCGATCGAGTCTTCTTCACCTGTTCCAGTTCCCGCCGAAGCCTGCCCATCCTCTGGCGGATCATCCGCCTGTCAGCTTCAATCTGGGTCTCACCAGGGCCGCCAAGGAAGCCAAAGCCACCCCTCTGCCTCTCGAGGTGTGTCCAACTCCGAACGAGACGGCTTTGCTGATAGTCCAGATGGGCCAATTCAACTTGTAACCGGCCCTCTGCAGTAGCGGCTCTCTCTCCGAAAATTTCGAGGATCAATCCGGTTCGATCAATAACCTTTCGGTTGAGTTTCTCCTCTAGATTGCGCTGTTGAATTGGACTTAGCGCGCCATCTACTATGACCAACTCGGCGTGGTTCAGTTCACAATCGGTTTCAATTTTCTCTACCTGACCAGAGCCAAAGAGCGTATTCGGTCGCACGGTGCGAACATTGACGATAGTGGCAGCTGCTATCTCGACCCCAATTGCAAGAGCGAGACCGCAGGTTTCTTCAAGCCTCTCATCCGGATCGAGATCGTAGCGCTGCCCTTTGATATCCGGGCACAGAACAAGGGCGCGCGCGCCGCGCGTCACTTCGCCCATCAGGTCGTCGTCGAAACTCAGTCGCTCTCGCCTTCGAATTCTTCGACAAATCAACGGGGGAGTCCGGCTGAATAGTTGATACCGCATGCTTGTAGGCCAATTGGACGAAGCCATCACGCTCAAGCAAGGTGCAAAACAAGTCATAAGCCGCGATGCGCCCCTGGAGCATTACGCCGTTGACTAGGAACATGGTGACCTGCACCCTCGCCTCGCTAACACGGGCCAGAAAGACATCCTGCAACAGCCTTTGTTTGCGATTGCTTGATTGGCTCGAGAATTGCCCTGCATCTACTGGCTGGCCTGGCATGATCGTCGAAATTGCGTGCTTGTAGACAAGCTGGGACTGGCCGTCACGGCGCAAGAGGATCGAGAAATTGTCAAACCAGGTGACAATGCCTTGCAACTTGACCCCCTTCACCAAGAACATGGTCACGGGAATCTTGTTCTTGCGTAGTAAGTTTAGGAATGCGTCCTGTAAATTACCTTGTTTGCCCGTAGCGCCGGTAGCGGTAGCCTTGTTGGAAAGCGGGCGTGCAGAGAGGGTCTGCCCGTTTGACATTTGTTTTTCTCCATTGTTGGCAGCCGCTCTTGCGGGCCGCAATCGGACGAAGACAACAATGTCGCCCGCGCCGCGTAAGTCACCATATTGGCGTTGAATTGAGACAGTTTCAATAATCGAAATTTATTGCACGATATATCAGCAGTTTAACTATATCTTTTCTTCACGCTTCTCTGTCATTCCCAGCAATTTCAGTTTCCTGTGAAGCGCTGATCTTTCCATGCCAATAAACTCCGCAGTCTTGGATATATTGCCTGAGAAGCGCCGTATTTGGATACTTAGATACTCCCGCTCGAAACTTTCGCGGGCTTCGCGCAGCGGTGCGCCCATCATCGCTGAGTAACTGGGGCTACTATCATCGCTATTCCCCCTGGTAATATCAGGGGGGAGCATGTCGGTTTCGATCTCTGTAAGGTTGTCACGCGGGGTCATGATGATCGTACGCTCGACAACATTTCGCAGCTGACGAACATTCCCCGGCCAATCATATGCTTGGAGGGCAGCTATAGCATCCTTAGAAATGCCGGGTGGTGCAATACCCTGATCAGCGGCGTAACGCGTGAAAAAGTGCTCTGCCAATGATGGAATGTCGTCGCGCCTTTCCGCAAGAGAAGGTACGGTAACAGGCACAACATTGAGGCGGTAGAACAGATCCTCCCTAAACCTCTTTTCCTCTATCTCCACAGCCAAGTCACGTGAGGTCGATGAAACAACCCGTACATCCACTCCAATCTGACGATTGCCGCCCACACGCACAAAGCTCTGTTCAGTGAGTACGCGCAGGATCCGCGCCTGAGTAGAGAGAGGCATGTCGGATACCTCGTCGAAATATAGCGTTCCGCCATCAGCCAATTCCAGCAATCCAGGGCGAACCAGTTTGCCATCGCTTTCTTCTCCAAAGAGCTCCTGTTCGAACCTTTCCGGAGTGATCCTTGCCGAATTGACGATAACAAATGCGTAATCTGAACGAGGGCTCCAGCTGTGGAGGAGCCGGGCGGCAACTTCCTTGCCCGCACCTGCAGGCCCGGCGATGAGCACTCGGCTGCCAGTGCTGGATACGCGTTTCAGTGTAGCTCGCACTGCATTGATTTGGCTCGAACTGCCGGTGAATTCCTCGCCATGAGCAAAGCCTTCACGCAAACGCGTATTCTCTCGCCGTAGTCTTTCGGTTTCTGTAGCCCGATCAACCAACAGCAAGAGCCTTTCAGCCTCGAATGGTTTCTCAATGAAATCCATTGCTCCGCGGCTGACAGCAGACACTGCGGTGTCGATATTACCGTGGCCGGAGAAAATAATGACCGGAAGTTCCGGCTCTCGTTGCTTGATTGCGTCCAGCACTTCCAGGCCGTCCATCTCGCTGCTATGCAGCCACACGTCGAGCAGCACCAGGCTAGGCCGCCTTTCGTCAATCATGCCGAGCGCGGTCGTACTGTCCGCAGCGGTTCGGCATTCGTAGCCTTCGTCGCTAAGCACGCCTGCCACCAAATCCCGGATGTCTCTCTCATCATCAACAATGAGGATATCGAGCGCCATTAGTCTTCTGCTTCCTTTCCTGCCCCGATTGGATCACGTGAAAATTTGAGGGTCACCCGCGTTCCCCCTTCACCTCCAATTGAAAAGCTCATTTCGCCGCCATGCTCGTCAACGATCTTGTTTACTATGGCTAAGCCAAGGCCCGTGCCCTTCTCTCGCGTAGTCACATAGGGTTCGACTATGCGTTCGCGATCTTGTGGAAGGCCGACGCCATTATCTTCGACCTCGATTGTGAGCATTTCGTCAGAAAGCGCCATCGCCACCTGGACCTTGCCACGATAGTCGGGCTCCTCATCCTTGGCTCGTGTTTCGACAGCTTCGACTGCGTTCTTGAGCACATTTGTCATTGCCTGGCCAAGCTGGTGCCTGTCACAGGCGATTGAGAAATCCTGCGAAGGATCGACATCCAAACGGAAATTGACTTGTGGGTGGGCGACTTCCTGAAGAAACAGCGCTTGTCGCACCAGATCAAGTGCATCTTCATTTCTGAAATGCGGTTTGGGAAGCC
>DMWU01000210.1 GCA_003483125.1 Erythrobacter sp.
CATCGCCTGGTTCGCGTTGATCATCTGTAGGATGCGGGCGAGTTTGTGACGGATCGATTGGCGGGTGACCAACGGCCGCCCGAAGGTCTCACGCTCGCGCGCCCAGTCAAGCGCATCTTCGTAGCAGACACGAGAATAGGCAGCCGCCTGGTGCGCCATACCCAATCGTTCGCCATTGAAATTGCGCATGATCCCGCCAAACCCGGCATTTTCCGGCCCTATGAGATTTTCGGCAGGCACCTCGACATCGTCGAAATGGATTGTGGCTGTGTCGGATGCATGCCAACCCATCTTGGTAATCGGCGTGCGGCTTACACCCGAGATGTTGAGGTCAACCAGCAACAGCGAGATACCGCCCATGCCTGCATCGCCCGTACGTACCGCCAGTGAAATGTAATCGCCGCGCATTCCCGAAGTAATCAGTGTTTTCACGCCGTTGACGATATAGCTTGCGCCCTTGCGCTCTGCCCGCGTCTTGATCTGCGCTACGTCCGATCCGCCGCCCGGCTCGGTAATACCGAGGCAGATAATTTTTTCGCCTGCCAGCACTTGGGGCGCGATGCGTTGCTGCAATTCCTCGCTACCCATGGCGATCACGGGTGGAAGGCCTATCCCATGGATCAGCAGCGACGCGGGAATACCGCCAGCGCCTGGCCTGCACATTTCCTCTGACTGGACCAGGCCGTGAAATGTATCGAATGCGCCCTGGTTGGTGATGCCGCTACCGCCCAGATGTTCGGGATAGCCAAGGCCAAGCAGGCCCGCCTCTGCCGCCTTGCGATGGAGGTCGCGGGGTAGTTCGCCAGCGGCTTCCCATTCGTCTACATATGGCATGATTTCCCTGGTCACGAAGGCGCGGACGCTCTCGCACACGGCCTCATGCGTTTCGTCATAATGCGGCGAACGGCTGCGCCATTGGTCAAACAGGAAAGTCATTGCCCGTGCCCCCTCAATTGAGGGTCAGTCTGGAGCGCAGCTGGCGCGAAGTAAAGCACTAGGCAAAGTAAAAACCCCGCCGGAAATCCGACGGGGTTCACTGCGAAAACTGCATTGGATCGCTCGAAATTGTGGTTCTTACTCAGCGCTTGTGCCGATGGCGGCAAGACTGTCGATCTCTACATCAACGGCCCCTTGGAACTGCTTATTGAGATCTGGTCGGGAGAGAAAGAGGCCGACGAGGCGATAAGTGAAGAGGAGCTCATCCTTACAGGCGAACCATTACTGGCTGAAACTGCCAAACACTGGTTCCCGCTGTCCCCTGTCGCTCGTGTAAAGAAGCAAGAGGGCGGAATTGCAGCGATGATTGGGGCCTGATCCCCAAGGCGGCGATTTAGAAATCCACCATTGGAATACGAGGCAAGACGCCTGATTGACTTGAAATCGAAAGCAGACGGCCACTCTCGCTGAAATGCCTGGTAGATCCGTGCGCGACACCGCGATCAAATGCCGCAAGGTCTGTAAAGCTCAATACCCAGCCGGAATCGCCCCCTTCGATGAAGCGAAAAGTATCATCCAGGCTTGTGCCGCCGCGCGCAGCCGGATGGGAACCAAGAAAAAAGTCAGATACGATCGCCAGCCATCCCGCGTCCACTGGAAAGTCGGCCTGTGACCGCGTCCACAATGCGCGCTTTCCCCTGTCCTGATCGATCAACGCGAGACGAAGCTCGATCTGGTCGAATAGTGACCCTGGGGCGATATGGTCCGGTCTCTCGATTAATGAGGAATCGCCCGGGGCCGGCACATCTGGCATTTCCGCGAAGATCGTCTGTTCGCTCGGCTCGCGCGCGCCCAGCGCTGCACTGATCCGATGTGTCATCAGGCCATTGACGTGAACTTCTGCCCGCCATTGGCCGACGGACTGCCCGCCACCGCATTGTTCGCACCGGATCACCAATTCTTCTGCATGGGTAGTCGGAGCGAGGAACTGGACATTCGACCAGAGCAGCGGCTGGCCGCTCGCTTCCTGCAAAGCATCGATCACGGCTGCATGGGCAATACCGCCCATCACGTGGGGCGCGCCATCGGGTCCTACCGTTGCAGGAGGCATGACAGGCAAGATGAATTCACTGCTATTCCCGCCCGGCACAACGCGCCAGAAAGGGTAGCCTACCTCGCTCACAGCCTCGGCAACGTCACGCCGCGTTGGCCCATATATTTGCCTGCGCGGTCCTTGTAACTCGTCTCGCAGCGTTCATTCCCTTGCAGGAACAGGAACTGGCAGGCGCCTTCATTGGCATAAATCTTTGCGGGCAATGGTGTGGTGTTGGAAAATTCCAGCGTCACATGGCCTTCCCAACCCGGCTCAAGCGGGGTGACGTTCACGATAATCCCGCAACGCGCATAGGTGCTCTTACCCAGGCAGATGACCAGCACATCCTCTGGCACGCGGAAATATTCGACCGTTCGAGCGAGGGCAAAGCTGTTGGGCGGGATCACGCAGACATCGGTTTTCTTGTCCACGAAACTGTTGTCGGCGAAGTTCTTTGGATCGACCACTGCGCTGTCGATATTTGTGAAGATCTTGAACTCGTCGGCCACGCGCGCGTCATAGCCATAGCTTGAAAGCCCGTATGAGATGCAGCCTTCACGGCGCTGCGCCTCAACGAATGGCTCAATCATGCCTTCGCTATTCGCCTTGTCGCGGATCCATTTGTCGGAGAGAATCGCCATGGCCAAGTGATTCCCCATGGCGTGCGTATGGGCAAGGGCAGGGGCAAAGATGGGAGCGCAAAATCCCCGATTACTTGATTATCGCCGCTCCAAGGTCAGGATTGAGGCCGGTGATATAGTTCAGCCACTTCTTCGGGCGACGCAGCATCTTCTGAGGGTAGTCGACCTTCAAGCCGATGATTTCGGCCATGCGGCCAACGAAATGGATGCAATTGCGTGTTTCCAGATCGTAGAACTTTCCTGGAGCGTCGCGCCAGGCATGCACTTCGTCCACGATAGCGTGATACTGCTCGTCGCTGATCGTCACCGTGAAGTGGCGGTTGGTCTTCTTGATGTATTTGGGTTCCTCTATCAGGATATCGTGAAAGACCGGGCCGTTAAGTACTGCCGGGGAGACTTTCTTGGCAGTGAAACCGTAATTCTCGTTTACGACCTCCCCGGTCTCATCAAGTTCGCCCTGAAGCACGATGAATGTGTGCGGATAGCGGCCAAACAGGACCGAGCCGTTGAAACTGTGAAAGCTCAACTCAACCGCCGCAAAGGCGGTTGCAGGCTGACCAAACAAGAACAGTGCCAGGATGAATCCGAATATGCGGTCCATGGTCACCACCTTATTGCATTCATTGGCAAAAGTTCAATCCGGCAAGCTGAGTTATTCCTCAGCATGGCACAAGCCAATGATGTCAACGCGGATTAAGCAGCCGCCCTGCAACTGCATCCAGCTTGGCCAGCAAAGCGGGATCATGCTGATCGGGCGCGGTGATTACGGAATCTTCAAGTGCGGTGTCGATGGGCGAGGCTGCGCGCTTCTTTGGCAGCTTTCCCACAAAGCTTGAAACCATGTCCCGGGCAAGCTGGCTATTGGCCTGCATCTGCGCCACTACCTGGCCAACGTCCACAGCCTCTCCTTCGCGCCAGCAATCATAATCGGTGACCATGCCGACCAGCGCATAGGGTAGCTCTGCCTCTCGAGCCAGCTTGGCCTCGGGCATGGCTGTCATCCCGATAATATCGGCACCCCATTCCCGATACATCCGGCTTTCCGCACGGGTTGAGAATTGCGGGCCCTCCATCGCCAGGTAGGTCGCGCCCGTTGTTACCTTTCCTTCGGCTACCTTGACTGCGACTTCCGCCATTTCAGAAAGTCGCGCGCACACCGGATCTGCCATTGAGACATGCGTAACGAAGCCCGAACTGTAGAAGCTGTTCTTGCGTGCCGTAGTACGATCGATGAATTGCGCGACGATCGCAAAGTGGCCTGGCTCTATCTTTTCGCGTAGTGATCCGACTGCAGAGATCGCCAGGATGTCGGTACAGCCAGCACGCTTCAATGCGTCGATATTGGCGCGGGCATTGATTTCCGCCGGTGCAATTGGGTGGCCCCTGCCATGGCGAGGAAGGAAGCGCACGCGGACATCGCCGATACGCCCGCAAAGGATTTCGTCGCTGGGCTTGCCCCAGGGTGATTCGATCGCGATCCATTGCGCATCCTCCAGCCCCTCCATTGCATAAAGGCCGGATCCGCCGATGATCCCGATTGTCCACGGGCTGGTCATCTTTCTACCTCGCTTGCGACAGATGCAGTGTTTAATCCGCTTTGCCGCGACATGGCAAAGAAATGGTTAGCAATGCCCTTGCCTATGCAACAATTCAGGCCAGAGAAATGCGTTCTGGCAGCGCGTTGCGGATAAATTGCTCCGCTTTTTCATAGGGTTCGGCAATTGAATCGCGCTGCCGCATCATTTCCATATGCGCTGCAAGTTTGGGCCAGGGCGACAGGTCGATTTCGGCAACCAGCATCGCCTGCATCAGGGTGCAGGTCACAGAGATGTCTGCGACCGTGACCTGCCCGCCAAAGAAGAACTCGCCCTCAATCTGGCTGTCGAGATATGTGAGCATCGGCGGCAGCTTTTCGTGCCAAGCTTTGCGAGCGGCTTCGACATCAGGCTCCTTGCCCTGCATCAAAGAGAAGAAGATCGAACGAAATATCCCTCCGCCAGCAATGGGTGCCAGGTTCGCATCGGAGTATTCTTCGATAAATAGAGCGCGACCATACTGATAGGAATCAGCGGGGTAGAGCGCAGGTTCAGGGTGTTTCTTTTCGATAAAACCGCAAATGGCGCTCGAATCCGCGATCGTACCTTGTGCACCTTCTGTCCCTACACTGCGGTCACGAATGATTGGGATGCGCCGCAAAGGGGAAATGGTCAGGAATTCCTCTGTCGGTTCGATGAAGCTCATCGCCTCGAAATCGTAGTCGATTCCCTTTTCGATAAGGGTGGCTTCTACTTTGCGACCGAAGGGAGAGACGGGGCTGCCATAAACGACGAGATCGGACATCGAATTTCCTATTTATTGAGCTGAAGGGGACGCCGTACATAGAGAAAAGGTTGCAAAGTGCAATGGATGGAGTCATCCTTCGCGACAATCGGCTGCTCAGAGTCGCAGGTCGCATAATTGCGAGGAGGCAGGGCAGGCCGAGCCTGCTACATGAGGTGGCGAATTTAGAGATTCGATGGAGAGAAGCATGGTCACCAAATATAAGAACCTGATCGATGGCAAGATGATTGAGACCGGTGAATGGTGCGATGTCGTCAATCCGGCGACAGAAGAAGTTATCGGCGAGGTCCCCAAATGCGGAAAGGACGAGCTCGACCAGGCAGTGGCTGCGGCTCGCCGGGCATTCAAGACCTGGAAGAACACGCCGATTGAAGAACGCCGGGCGGCCATCATGGCGATTTCCGGCGCGATCAAGGAAAACGGCGAAGAGCTCTATCGCCTACTGACCGCTGAGCAGGGCAAGCCTCATGAACAGGCGCAGGGCGAGATTTTTGGCGCGG
>DMWU01000075.1 GCA_003483125.1 Erythrobacter sp.
TTGGGCGCGGACCCAGAAGCGCAAGGTCCAGGTCCCGTTGGGGTTGTTGGGTGCCAAGGCGGAGCTACGCTATGAGCCTAAGGGCGTCGTGGGTATCCTCAGCCCGTGGAATTTCCCTGTGAACCTCGCTTTTGGTCCGCTGATACAGATTTTCGCTGCAGGCAACCGGGCGATGATCAAACCAAGCGAGTTCACCGAACGCACCTCGCTTCTTATGAGCGAACTGGTTGCCGAGTATTTCACTCCCGATGAATTGGCGGTCATTACTGGTGGCCCAGAAGTCGCAGCAACCTTTTCTTCGCTGCCGTTTGATCACCTCGTCTTTACTGGCTCAACCGCGACGGGCCGCAGAGTTATGGAAGCAGCGGCTGCGAATTTGGTGCCAGTAACTTTGGAACTTGGCGGAAAGAGCCCCGTATTCATGGGCAAGAGCGCGGATTTTGCCAAGGCGGGTGAGCGCATAGCTCTGGGCAAGATGATGAACGCTGGCCAGATTTGTCTTGCGCCAGACTACATGTATGTGCCGGAAGAGAAGGAAGACGAAGCGATCGAGGGGGTAAGCAAAGGCGTACACAATATGTATCCCACGCTGCTCGAAAACGATGATTACGCCTCAATCGTCAGTGACAGGCATTTCGAACGTTTGCAGGGCCTTGTCGAAGATGCACGCGACAAGGGGGCAGAAGTAATCGAGGTCAACCCGGGCGGAGAAGATTTTTCAAATGCCAACCAGCGCAAGATGCCGCTGACAATTCTTCGTAACGTCAACGAAGGAATGCAGGCAATGCAGGAGGAGATTTTCGGACCCGTGCTGCCAGTTAAGACATATAGTCAGATCGACGAGGCGATTGATTATGTGAATGAAAGAGATCGTCCGCTTGGTCTCTACTACTTCGGCGAGAATAAGGGCGAGCAAGAACAGGTTTTGACCCGGACAATCTCGGGCGGCGTCACTACCAACGATGTGATTTTCCATATTTCTATGGAAGACCTGCCATTTGGCGGCGTTGGCCCATCAGGCATGGGTTCATATCACGCGGTCGAGGGCTTCCGCGAATTCAGCCATGCGCGCGCGGTCTATCACCAGCCTAAGATCGACATTGCCAAACTTGGCGGGTTCAAACCCCCTTATGGCAAAGCGACCGAAAAGGCCGTCAAAACGATGATGGAATAAGCGCGTGGCAGGTTTGCTGCCTCGCGTTGCCTTAGCTGCGGCAATCACATTGGCTCTTCCGGTATCGGCTGGAGAGCAAAAGATTGGCGGGCTGTCTCAGCCGAGACAGGGCAAATTCGCGACATTGAGAGTCTAGAGGAACTGGCGCGAGATTTTCCTTACAGTGGCTCAATACGTCTGCGCTTGCTTCAGCCCTATCTAGGCGCTGGTGAAATGGAGAAGGTCATGGTCACCGTGGAGTGGCTCTATGACCGCGGTTACGTCTTCAGTAAAGTTGCGCGCCAGCAAATTCCCATGTTGATGGCAGGCGTTGACCCCGGACGGATCGCAGAGCGATTGCGGGCCAAGGCAGAAGTGATTGAGAAAAGCGAACTGCTTACCATCACCCCAGCTGAAGCAGGCCTTGTCGAAAGCGTCTTGCGCGATCCTGTTGAGGATCGGTTGATATTAACCAGCGTATCGGAGCATGCGATATTCGGCCGCAAGGGAGGTGGCGATTGGGACAGAGTAGATTTTGATGGTGCGGGCAATATTATCGGGATTGCACTGGCACCGGGCAGTCGCGTTGTCTGGCTAGCCTCAGGACATATTGACGGTTCTGCTGACGAAGACAGTTTCCGAGGATTGATTGGCTTGGATCATGCCAATTACCAGGAGATCTATATCGAAGCGCCGGAGGGAGTCTCTTTCTCTGATATCACTGTAGTTGAAGGTGAGACTGTATTCGCCAGCGACCCAGTTGGCGGAGGCGTTTATCGCCTCTCAATCGAGATGCCCTTGGCAGAAAAGGTGGTTGCGCCTGGCATATTTTGTTCACCTCAAGGTTTGGCCGTAAGTGAAGACGGCGAACTGCTCTATGTAAGTGATTACCGCTACGGGATTGCAGTGGTGGATTTGGAGACGGGTGAAGTCTCGAGACTTACTACTGATCTCCCGCTCATTGTCGACGGCGTGGACGGCATGTGGCGCCACGGGCGTGAGCTGATCGTTGTGCAAAATGGCACGTGTCCCATGCGTATTTCGGCTTTTGAACTGTCGGACGATGGTAGGGAGGTAATTGCCTATCGCGTGCTTGAGCAAGCGCATTCCGAATGGACAGAACCGCTTTCCGGGAATGTCGATGGCCATCGCTTGATCTACGTTGTAAACGGTCAGTGGGATCGATTAGTTGCGGGGAAGCTGGCATCGGATGAAGCGCCTTTGCCATCGCAAATTCGGACTCTGCCGCTCGACCAAAAATGATCTTTGATGCAGTCGGTTCGCGCTCGCTATGAAAATTACGCGATTCTCGGCCTTGCGTCCTGCCGACTAGGGGCTTAGAGGCGGCACGAATTTTGAGCCCTATAGGATTCCCTTGTGGTAGATCTCAGCCAATATTTGCCCATCCTAATCTTCCTGTTCATCGCAGTTGGATTGTCAGCACTTTTTGTGTTCCTTCCAATGGGCGTGTCCTTGCTGACGGGAACACACAATCCAGATGCAGAAAAGCTCAGCGAATATGAGTGCGGGTTTCCAGCTTTTGAAGATTCACGCAGCCAGTTCGACGTAAGGTTTTACCTTGTCGCAATCAGCTTCATCATTTTCGACCTTGAGGCAGCGTTCCTGTTTCCATGGGCTGTAAGCCTCGAACATACGGGTTGGACTGGGTGGTTCGCTATGATGACCTTCCTCGGCATATTGGCAATTGGCTTGGCCTATGAATGGAAGAAGGGGGCATTGGATTGGGAATGAGCACACTTATCACCCCTCCAAACGCGTTGCCGACCGCACAACCGGGCGAAATCCGCCAACCCGATGCGGATTATTTTACTGCGCTTCAGAGTGAAGTGAATGACAAAGGTTTCCTGGTCACTTCAACTGAAGACCTGTTCCAATGGGCACGCACAGGCTCGCTTTGGTGGATGACCTTTGGCCTAGCTTGCTG
>DMWU01000168.1 GCA_003483125.1 Erythrobacter sp.
CACGTGTGCGACGTGCTCATCGTCGATTTCCGGCACCAGCCGCCGTACTGCAAAAGGTAGGCTCAACCCCACGCTGCGGCGCACTTCGTTGCGATTGGGCGGAGGCAAGCCAGCTTCTGCGAAGGCAAGATCCATAGAATCGCAAACCTCTGCCTGGCCATCAACCAGCGTTCCGTCGCAATCGAAGACAGCAAGGCGGGTCATTTGCGGCGGCCTCTGCCAGAGGTTCGGATGGCGGACTTGCGTGCGCCCGGTTTGCCGCCGCCGCGTGAACGGCGCTCGCCTCTGCGCGTCTTGCGATATTGCTTGGCATGGGCGCGCGCGGCCTGTTTTTTCTCTGCCCGCGTTGTCCCGGGTTGCTCATAGGTAAGTGGCTTGGCCTTACTCAACGATTGATCGAAACCCAATTGTTCCATCGATGCGGCAAAATGCTCTGGCAGCTCCGCAGTGACATCGATCTTGCCGCCCTCGGGTGCTTCGATCACCAGGCGTCTCGCATGTAGGTGCATCTTGCGGCTGATTGAGCCGGTGAGGAAGGCGTCTTGCCCGCCATACTTGCCGTCGCCCACGATCGGGTGGCCGATTGCGGCCAGGTGCACACGCAGCTGGTGGGTTCTGCCGGTGAGTGGCTCTAACTCGACCCAGGCGGCACTCTTGCCCGCCTGGTCTACGACTCGATAGCGGGTCTTGGCCGGTTGCCCGCCTTCCTCATCAACATGCATTTTCTCGCCGCCCGTCCCGGGCTGTTTGGCAAGCGGTGCGTCAATTGTGCCTTCCTTGACATCGGGCACGCCGACAACCAGCGCCCAATAGACTTTGCGCGCGCTGCGGCCTGAGAAACGCTTTGAAAAGCTGGCTGCGCTGCCGGGCGTGCGTGCAACCAGCAATACGCCCGAAGTGTCCTTGTCGAGCCGGTGAACCAGGCGAGGGCGGGGTTCGTCTCCTTCCGCAAAAGCATCCAGCAAGCCGTCAACATGCTTGTGTGTCTTGCTGCCACCCTGCGTCGCAAGGCCGGGCGGCTTGTTGAGTATGATGGCCGATTGCGTCTGCTTGATCACCATCGCCTTGGCCTCAGCCACCTCATCTGCCGTCAATTCGCGGCGCGGTTTGGATGCTCGCGATTTCTGTTCGCCACCAGGCGGAACGCGAAGGACCTGACCGGTCACAAGCCGATCCTCGGGCTTGGCGCGCTTGCCATCAACGCGGATCTGCCCGGTGCGCGCCCAGCGCGAAACGGTGGCGAAACCGATCTGCGGCAGGTTCCGCTTGAACCAGCGGTCAAGCCGCACACCATCATCATCCGACGCGATGGTGAACTGGCGTACCTTGTCGCTTTTGGACTTATCGCTCATCCGGCAATCCGCATGATGATAAGGCCGACATAGAGTGCAGCGAGTCCGGCCAATACGGACACTCCGGCATAGGTGATTGCGCTGGCCAATTGCCCGCGTTCGATCAGCAACATCATCTCGAGGCTGAAGGCTGAAAATGTGGTAAAACCACCCAGCACTCCTACTCCCAACAGCAATCGCATCTGCTCGCTGCTCATGGCGCCTTCGCCACCGTGCCGGGCTAGCCAGCCGGCCAGGATTCCCATGGCGAGGCTGCCAATCACATTCACGGCCAATGTAGCCCACGGAAAGGAGGAGACCACTTGCGGCCCAAGCCAATAGGTCATGCCTCGGCCCATCTGGTATCGTGCCACGGCGCCAATTGCGCCGCCCAGCGCCACATGCAGGCTGGCCATCAAAGGTGAAAGTGCTGCTGACATTGCCGCCCCATAGCCGCGCAAGGCGAGGATGCATAGCGCTGAGAATCGCCTACACGCCCTTGCCAAATCAGGATCATTGGTCTAGTGCGCGCCCAGTTTCAGCCGATCCGAATGGATTCGGCGCAATTTTCGTTGACTAATTTGTGGCGCTTCCCGCGCTTTCCGCGGGCTCTGGCCATTGCAGTGAGGTGTTGGAATTTATGCAGATCATCGTTCGCGATAACAATGTCGACCAGGCTCTTCGTGCGCTCAAAAAGAAGCTGCAGCGCGAGGGGGTGTATCGCGAAATGAAGCTGCGCCGGCACTACGAAAAGCCGAGTGAGAAGCGCGCCCGTGAAAAGGCTGCCGCTGTTCGCCGCGCTCGCAAGCTTGAGCGTAAGCGTATGGAGCGCGACGGTATCAAGTAATACCGCTTGAACGCACACTCACGATAGGCCATCAGGGCGCGGGGCAAGAATCCGCGCCCTTTTGTGTATCTGATGCCCTTAACATTCTAATTTCAGGATTTCCCGATGGCCGAAATTACTCGCGTACCGCTCCAACCCATTGCCAAGGGCTCGCTCACCAAATTGTGGTTGGGCGTTTTCATTGCAGTATTGGTGGGGCTGGGGGTCGCATGGTCTGCCGCGCCAAAGGGTCTGGATGTCGAGACATTGGTTGAGGGCACCGGGCCTAGTCCGAGTGCCGAGGATGTAGTCTTTGTCAAATATGTCGGCAAGCTTGCCGATGGGACTGAATTCGACCGTTCGCAGGAAATCCCATTGCCAGTGCCGGGCATATTCCCTGAAGGTAATCCGCTTCCGCTCGATTCGATGGTTCCTGGTTTCCGCGAAGGCGTGATGCAAATGCAGAAGGGCGGTAAGTATGAGCTCTTCATTCCTGCAGAGCAGGGATATGGTGATGCTCCGCCTCCGGGCGCTCCGATCCCGGCCGGTGCAGACCTGTTGTTCGAAGTCGAATTGGTCGACTTCATGAGCCGTGAAGACTTCCAGCGTCGTATCGGGATCCTGCAACAGGCAATGGCGCAGCAAGAAGCTGCAGCTACTGAACCCGCGCAATGATGCCCAACTGGTTGGGGCAAATTGCTTGAAGCCCAATTGCAGCACTGCTAGCCCGCAGCCTGATTTCTAATCGATAGGAACCCAGGCACTCATTTCTGTCTGGTGGAGTTAAGAGCCATGTCAATCGACCGCGCCACAGTGGCGAAGATTGCCTCTCTGGCACGCATAAAAATGACCGATGAAGAGCTTGATCGCATGTCGCCCGAGCTCAGCCAGATCCTTGATTGGGTCGAGCAGCTGGGTGAAGTCGACACAAGCGAGGTCGAGCCCATGACCGCGGTCATTCCCAACAAGCTGCGCCTGCGCGACGATGTGGTCGATGCCGACCCACTTACGGGCGGTGGCAAGCGCGACGATGTACTGGCCAATGCGCCCGCCGCTGAGCATGGATTTTTCGGCGTGCCGAAGGTGATCGAATAATGTCGTCTATCACTGAACTTGGGATCAAGCAGATCCGCGACGGCGTGGATGGTGGTGAATTCACTGCGCGCGAAGTGGCCGAAGCATTCAATGCGCAGGTCGAGGCGGCATCGGCGCTCAATGCCTTTATCGTGGCAACGCCCGATCATGCGCTGGCGGCAGCCGACGCCGTGGATGTTGCACGTGCTGATGGCGAAGAGCTGGGCAAGATGGCAGGCGTGCCGATTGGCATGAAAGACCTATTTGCGACGCGCGGCGTGCAGACCACGGCTGCAAGCCATATTCTTGAAGGCTTCAAGCCCGAATATGAAAGCACTGTTTCGCAGAACTTGTGGGATGCAGGCGCAGGCATGTTGGGCAAGCTCAACCTTGACCAGTTCGCCATGGGCTCGTCGAATGAGACAAGTTATTTCGGCAATGTAATTAGCCCCTGGCGGCGCAGTGACGGCGGCAATGCCGACCTTACCCCGGGCGGCTCTCTCTGCGGT
>DMWU01000165.1 GCA_003483125.1 Erythrobacter sp.
GGCTTCGTCGATCACAAGCAATTCGCAGCCATTGAGCAATATCTTGCCGTGTTCAAACAGGTCCATCAGGCGACCGGGTGTAGCGATTAGGACATCCACTCCCTCGTCCAATGCCTTCAACTGGTCGCCCATCTGCACACCGCCAATCAGCAATGCCATCTTAAGATCGTGGTTCTGGCCGTACTTTTCGAAATTCTCTGCAACTTGTACGGCGAGCTCACGCGTCGGCTCCAAGATCAACGACCTTGGCATCAACGCACGTCTGCGCCCGGCAGCCATGATATCGATCATAGGAAGCACGAAGCTAGCTGTCTTACCTGTGCCGGTTTGCGCTATTCCGATCAGATCGCGCATCATCAGCACAGTCGGGATAGCCTGCGCCTGTATGGGCGTAGGCTCGCTGTAGCCTGAGGCAGAGACCGCTTGCAGCAATTCGTCAGATAGGCCGAGATCGGCAAAGTTCATGCTTAGAGATTGTCCGGATAAAATGATGCGTCAGCATCGAAACTCGTTCGACTGCCGCAGATAGCGCCGCAATCGACGCGCGCCCATCGCCAAATTACCTCAAAATGTCAAGAAAGCGCACTTGGACACGCGCCCATGAGTTTATCCGTTTTCGGGAACCAACTGACGGATACGCCTGATCTCGCAATTAGCACCAGCCCGCGATTGCAGCTTGTCGCGCTTGACGCAAAGCTTTCCGTCTTCGTTCCGCTCAACATAAAAGCCGGAATAGAAGTCGCGCGCGCGACAGGCTTTTTCCAGCTTTGCGCTAATGATCATCTGATCCCTAGTGAAAAGGACTAGGCGATTACCGCTGCCGGACTGGACCGCGGCTATGTTTTTCAACTCTATACAATCGCCGATCTTGCGCTCTACGAACCTGGTCGGTTGCGTTTGAGGCAATTCAGCGAGCAGATTTTGCCGCGCGCTGGTTGCCCGCGGGCTGATGCGCACGATCACACGCTGCTCAATGCGTACCTGGAATTGCAAAGGTACCGAATAGCGCGCCGGAAGTGCATGGCCCTTCCCCGACACTTTCTCGAAATCGGCATAAGTCTCTTCTGGCTCACCGAAGTAAGTTTGATCGTCAGCCAATGGAAGGAACTCTTCGCCGCCGAACCAAGGCAGGATAAGAGCGATAGGCGCAAGGATTGGGAGCTTTTCCAACATGATGAAGGCCGTGAGTTTTTCCGATCCCTGAAGCGTCTCTACCTCATTGCCTACATGCTATAACACCCAGAATTGAATGCTGCCTTAATCCCTTTGCGGAAGATATCGTGGAAATGTCACAAAGTCTGGAATTGGCAAGCTCACCTATGCAATAGGGCGCCACATGGATCAGACTACAGAATTCAAGCGCCGCGCAGCTGAGCTATTGGGAGCCCGCGGCTACACGGAAGACCAAGAACTGATTGAGCCGTGGCTCACCGACTGGCGCGGTCGATATACTGGCAGGGCATTGGGAATGGCGTCTCCCGGTTCGACACAAGAGGTTTCAGCCTTTGTGCAACTCTGTGCTGAATTTTCAGTTCCGATCGTGCCCCAGGGCGGAAACAGCGGGATGTGTGGTGGCGCCACACCTGATGATAGCGGTCACACTGTTCTACTGTCGCTCAGACGCATGAACGCAATCCGTGGCCTCGACAAAAGCTCGCGGCAGGTTGTGTGCGATGCTGGGCTAGTTCTTCAAAATCTGCACGATGCGGCTGCGGAGCACGACCTACGATTCCCTCTAACCCTCGGTGGAAAGGGATCCGCCACAATTGGAGGCCTGATCTCCACAAATGCCGGTGGCACCCAGGTTCTACGTCATGGGACCATGCGCGCCCAGGTCCTGGGGATCGAGGCAGTGCTTGCCGACGGACAGATTTTTGACGGCCTCATAGCCCTCAAGAAAGACAATCGCGGCTTCGATCTGAAGCAATTACTGATCGGGTCCGAGGGTACTTTAGGCATTGTAACTGCTGCAAACTTGCGCCTATCGCCCGCAGTCGGCGAACGAGTGGTGATCTGGAGCGGACTTGACACTATCGCCGATGCGCGAGAATTGCTGCTGCGGTTCGAAGGCAAGCTTCCCGAGCAGCTTGAGGGGTTCGAAGTGATCCCGCATCATTGCCTTGAACGTGTTATTCAACATCTGCCCGATGCAAGGTCTCCACTAGATGAGCCGCATGGCTGGTATGCATTGATCGAGCTTGTGGCTGCGCCTGGCGAGATCGATCCGCTCCGGCAGCATGCAGAAATACTACTGGCGCAGGCTTTCGAAGATTCATTGCTTCGTGACGCCAGCATCGCGGCAAGCGAGATCCAGGCTGAGGAGTTCTGGAAGTTACGCGATTCTATTGCGCCTGCTGAACGTGCAATCGGCCCGGCGATGCAGCACGATATTTCCGTGCCGGTAGAGAAAATGCCCGAGTTCGTGGAAAGCGCCATTCCGACGATCGAAGATGAATTTCCTGGAACACGTGGTGTTGCATTTGGCCACTTGGGGGATGGCAATGTGCATTTCCATATTCTGGCCCCAAAGGATGCCACGCCCGGCATATGGGAAGAAAGCGAAGGAAAAACAATCAGTCACCGAGTTCATGACCTCGTTACCGAGTGGGGCGGATCGATCAGTGCCGAACATGGCATCGGCCAGTTGAAACGCGACGAGCTGGGGCGACTGGGCGATCCGGCGTCGCTTCATATGATGCAAAGCATCAAGAACGCTCTCGATCCTAAAGGCATACTCAACCCTGGAAAACTAGTACCGCTTGCACCGGAGCCTTCAACGCCCTAAAGGCCCCTGCGTTCGGCTTGCTTCGAGGGGTTGCAGGCCACAAAACAGATTTTCATTCCTTTGCGGAGACGATACATGGCCAGCGCGCCGCAGCCTTCACTACCATTGTTCTTCAATGACCTGATACCGCTAAACAGCAACGATCACAAAAGCTGGAAGAGCATAAAGTTCGATGACGTCAAGTTTCTTGGCAGCACGCATGCCGTGCCGCTGACGATTGACGAATTTATTGACGCACAACGCAGTTTTCCAATCATCTTCTCAACTGGCGACGATCCAGTTCCGCTGGCGATGATGGGACTCAATGAAGGTGTGAATACCTTTGTCGATGACGACGGCCAGTTGCTCGAAAACGCGTATCTTCCTGCATATGTGCGCCGATACCCGTTCATTCTCGCACGTCTACGTCAGGACAGCGACGAACTTTCGCTTTGCTTTGACCCTACTGCAGGTGTGGTCGGCGATCACAAAGAAGGCAATGACCTATTCACCGAAGCTGGCGAGCCAAGCGAGTACACGCAAGCCGTCTTGGATTTCTGCCAGAAATTTGAAGAAGCAGGCGCCCGCACCAAGGCTTTCATGGAACAGATCAAGGATCTTGACATTCTGATGGATGGTGAAATCGCCATCACGCAGAACGACAATCCCGACAAGCCATTCATCTATCGCGGTTTTCGCATGGTGGATGAAAAGAAGTACCGTGAACTGCCCGCCGAAAAGCTGGAAGAATTGCACAAGAACGGCATCATGGCTCTAATCCATGCGCACCTGTTCTCACTCAATCTCATGCAGGTGGTCTTCTACCGCCAGGTCCGGCAAGGCAAAGGTCCCGAGGGCGCAAGCGCCGTACTGCAGAATTGAACCACCCCTCTTAGGGGTTTGAGTTTATTACGGTTGGGTGGCGGGCTTGAATCCGCCCCTTCGTTTACTATCTGAGAGGTGTCTCGAAGGCTTGCCCTCATAAGTCGTCTGGACTGTGTGCCCGAGGGTGCACATCCTCCCTGAACCTTGGCCACCTCGTGTTAATTGCGCGAGGTGGTTTTTTATTCAGCTGCCTGGGCGAAAAACCCGTTATCTGCCAGCCTGCTGGCCTCTTCGCCCAGCAATCGAACAAGTCCAGCCAGCATCTTCGCGACGGAAGAAAGCCGGGCACTTGGATGCTCTAGCCTGGAATCGAGATAGGTTGAGCGACAAATCTCAAGCTGCATCGCATGCACACCTCTTCGCAGCGACGCATGCCGATCGAGTACATATCCCCCTGAATATGGGCGATTATGGCTTGCCAGTTTGCCATGGCCCTCGAAGAATCGAACCGCGCTACCCACGAGCCCGCCACCGCAAGCCACCCCGAAGAGATC
>DMWU01000202.1 GCA_003483125.1 Erythrobacter sp.
AGCGTGGGCGAATACGCCGCCGGCGCATGGATCTGCGTGGCCTGGGCTGGGCAGTGGGAGCAGCGCGGCAGAGGTCAATGAGAGCCTGGAGCTCGGCCCAGAGCTGCAGCGCGGCGCATCACCGAAGCAGTTGCTTCAGGAACGCCGCAAGCTCGACCAGGCATTGGATGGGTTGCAACGACAACGGCGCGGGATCGTCGATGCCTATGTTGTGACCATTGCGCTGGACAGTGACCCGGTTTTTGCGCGAGAGGCGCGTGAAGCAGGTAGGGTGCTTTCGCGCCGCTATAATGCAAATGGCCGCACCATGGTTCTCGCCGGGCCTGACGGGATTGAAGATAATCATCCCAAGGGTTCGATTACTTCCCTTATGATCTCGCTCGCACGCATCGCCGAGCTTATGGACCCGAGCGAAGACGTGCTGGTGCTCTACACCACCAGCCATGGCGCACCGGAAGGGCTGGCTTATCACTATGGTGATACCGGTTTCGGAATTCTTTCGCCAAGGCGTTTGAGCAATGCGTTTGAGGAACTTGGCTTTGATCGGCGCATATTGCTTATCAGCGCTTGTTATTCAGGGGCATTCATCCCGGCATTGGCGAGCGAGAATACCGCTATTCTTACTGCTTCAGCCGCCAATCGTACTTCGTTCGGTTGCCAGCCTGACAATGACTGGACCTTTTTTGGTGATGCGCTGATCAATCGCGCCCTGCGCAAGCCGCAACCGCTCGCTGCTGCATCGCAAGAGGCCAATCTTTCGATCGTTGATTGGGAGTCTCGCAAATTGCTTCTCGCATCGTTGCCGCAAACCCATTTGGGCGATAAGGTAGAGCAATGGCTACCGGCTCTCGAGGCACGAATTCCGCGATCGGCATCGAGGCCAGTAGGTAAACCGGCCTTCACGGAATAGAATCACCTCCACAGCTAATCGGCCCGCCTGATGTCGAGAATTTCGACCGGTTCAGCCAGCATCTGACCTTTCAGGAATCCTTCACCCTGGTCGGGATCGATTTCGGTCGCGTGGATTGCATGCACCACTTCCATCCCGCCAACCACATAACCAAATACCGCAAAGCCGGGCCGTTGGGCAGGATCCTCCGCTTCGGGATTTGCATCAAGGCCGCGCTGATCCTGTATCATGATGGAAAAGTCTCCAGTGGCTGTTCCCGGCTCGAACCTGGCCATCGATAGCGCACCATTTGTATGGCTGAGGCCTGTTTCGTTGGTCGGCTCGTGCGCAATAGGATCAATGATACGATCCGGGTGGTTTTGCGTTCCGCATTGCAGGAAACCGCTTGGCTGCTTGCCCCCTTCAACGCGCATCGCACGATAACACTTTGTCCCGTCATAGCGATCTTCGTCGATATAGCGCAGGAAGTTCGCAGCCGTGATAGGAGCGCGCTCGGTTTCCAGCCTTACCGTGATCTCGCCCAGTTCTGTTTCGAGGACTACGTCACTTGTCGCGAATACTTTCTCCGGCACGCCGGGCGTATTCGCAGCCCGCTCGCTGACTTCGAATTTCATGAGGAGCGTGCGCTGGCGATCGGAAAAGTTATTGTCGGAAACTATATAGAGGTAGGTCTTCCCGTTCTCTTCGCGCACGGCCAAGCCTTCGAAATTATCGATGCTGAGTGGCGGCGTCCAGGTGGCAAGGGTTTCACGATTGCCGTCAGTGGCAATAGCTACGATCGAGATCGCGTTGCCAAGTCCGGGATTGTAACTGCGGAACAATATGAAGCACACGCCGTTGCTGGCACAGTCGGCATCGGTCGGCGCTCCACCACGTTCGTCGAGCGGGGAGGGGGCAGCAATGTCCACAGACCCAAGATCATTTCCGTTGGCGCGTAGACAGTTGGGCGCGGAAGAGCCCGCCCACTCGCCACAGGCCAGCCAGCCATCAGGGGCGATGGCCAGTGTTTCGATCCCGCTATTTCCGTCGGTTTGGGCAATCAGGTCAGCTATGGTCAGATCAGATAAAGTCGCGGGCTGATCGAAGGCGGCATAGTTCCAGACACGGTGATCCTGTTCGAACGCGACCAACCATTCGCCAGACGGGCTGCGCGCAAGAGCCTCCGCATCCGCTTGCTGTTTCCGTCGCAGGCGCTTTCCTCTTTGATCGAGCAAGGTCCCCATCTCAATTTCTACCAGGTCGATCAGCTGATCGCGTATTTCATCAGTGGTCAGGACCAGCCATCGTCCGTCATCGGTAACTGCAAAGAGTTTGCCATCCCACCATTCGAGGCCGGAAATGCCGCCGATTTCGCCTTCGCCAGCTTCAATTTCGAGTCCACCGAGAAAGGCAAGTTGGCCAAGTGTCCGGTTGCTCGGGTCGGCAGGGTCAAGCGATACAGGCAGGGTTTGGGGCGCATGTACCTCTTGTGCTGTGGTTGCCGGGGGCAAGAGGGCCAATGCGGCGGCGAATGTCGCGAGAATGGCAGTTTTCCATGTCATTCATCCATCCTGAATGGATGTTTGTCGATAGGCAAGGCGAGAAACTTGCAATTCATCTGGTCTTAATGTTTACGTCCGTAATCGTAATGTCTACAGACGTAATCGAATAGTCATGAGAGGTTCAGTTGAGTAATCGCGAAGACACTAAACCCGATCGTATCAGCGAAGCTGAATATGCGGTGATGGAAGTATTGTGGGACAAGAGCCCGCTTACTGCTGCCGATGTTTGCGACGAGGTTAGCAAGGCACGCGGGTGGAGCCTGGCGACTGTTAAGACGCTGCTTGGTCGTCTGGCCAATAAGGGCGCGGTTGAAACGCGTCCGGATGGTCGACGCTTCCTTTATTCACCCATCATTGCGCGGGTTGAATATGTTGACGGCGAGTCCCGCCGGTTGGTCGACAGGTTGTTTGGCGGCCGGGCGTCTTCGCTCTTTGCGCACCTGGCCGAGAATGAAGCCCTTTCCGACAAGGACATCTCAGAGATTGAGGCCCTGTTGCAGGAGATCAAGCAATGACTTCTTGGTTGTTTGACACTCTGGTCTGGACCGCAGCGCTTATTGCGCTTGTACTGGTACTGCGGCGCCCCGTCGCAAGAATGTTCGGTCCGCACCTGGCATATGCGCTTTGGCTGCTGCCCATGTTGCGGCTTTTATTCCCCCCGATCACTTTGCCTGCATGGATGGCCCCGGTTAAGCCGGAGATTGCCACTCCGGCGGCCGAGGTGATGATTTTCAGTTCAGTCGAAACGGTGACAGGACCAGCAACCCCCGTTGAGCCAGCGTTCGACTGGACTACCCTTATTCCCCTTCTCGTGGGACTTTGGTTGGTGGGAGCCGCTGCGTTCCTGTTCAAAAGTTTCAAAACCTACCATGAGATGCGGCACGACCTGCTCGATGGCGCACGCGAAGTAGGGCGGGAGGGCCAGATTCGCCTGGTCGAAAGCCCCGCTACAAACGCACCGGTAGCGTTCGGCGTCAAGGACAGGATCGTGGCGCTTCCCATCGGATTCATGGCCCAGGAAGATACGCAGGCGCGTGATCTGGCGTTGCGTCATGAGATCGCCCACCACCGGGGTAACGACCTGCTTGTGAACATGGCAGTGCAGCCTTTGTTCGCATTGCATTGGTTCAATCCGCTAGGAACATTGGGATGGCTGGCGTTGCGCCGGGACCAGGAGGCCGCTTGCGACGCCCGGGTCATCTCGACCAGCGCGCCGGATGAGCGTGCAACTTACGCAAATGTAATCGCCAGCTTCGCCGCAGGCCCCAATGTGGCTCTTGCAGCCCCGATGGCCTGCCCGGTGCTTGGCGACAAGTCAATAATCCATCGTTTGAGGAGTTTGAATATGAATACCCATTCAACGCGTCGCCGTATTGCGGGGCGCGGATTGGTCGCAGCTGCAGCCATCGCGCTGCCGCTAACCGCTTCGGTAAGCTATGCAGAAGTCACGGCTCCTGTTGCGCCTTCCACTCCGGTTGCTCCTGTGGCTTCTAGCGGACCCAGTGTTGTAGCGGCACCCCCAGCGCCAAACGCTCCGCTTGTTTCGCTTGCCCCGATGGTCCAGCTTCAGTCCGCTTCCGAAGCAGCCGATGCTGACGGGGAACGTCATGTAGAGCGCCATGTCATCGTGACCAAGGAAGTCAACGAAGACGGCGAAACAATCGTGAAGGAGCGCAAATACCGCGTAATCAGCCCTGAAGATGGCATCTCCAAAGAGGAGATGGAAGAAATCATGCTCGAGGTTAAGGAAGGTCTGGCAGAGGCTGACCGTGCACTAGCCGAAGCTCATGAAGCCCATCGGATTGCGATCGAAACTTCGGGCGAAGTCGGCAAGCAGCACGTCATCGTGGAAATGAGCTGCGAAGGTGATGAAGCAGTTTCCGAAAGCGAGAATGAAGACGGGAAGAAGGTCGTAAAGATCTGCAAGAGCCACATTATGGCGAGCGCAATCGAAGGACTGCGTGAAGCTCGCAACGAAATCGCTACGAACGAGGAACTCTCCGCCGAGATGCGTGAGCGCATCCTCAAGGAGCTCGACAGCAAGATCGCCGAATGGGAGAAAAGGGAAAGCTGATTTCCCTGACATTTACTCGGCTTCAAGAGGGGCGGCGGCATCGAATTGCCTGCCGCCCTTTTCTTTTGATTTGCCGCCTGACTACCGAAACTGAGGCTCCTAGGGTCAAGATTGGAGCGCTTTACGCTGGACAGCAGCGCTAGCGGAGGCGAGAAGCCGTAAATTCCAGAACCAACGACCCGGAGCTGACGATGATTCTTGAAGGCAAACGCGCGCTTGTGACCGGATCGACCTCGGGCATCGGGCTCGCTACGGCCCGGGCATTGCGTGCAGAGGGCGCAGAAGTCGTTCTTAATGGCTTTGGTGACGCAGGCCTGATTGCAGAATTGTGCGAAGAGCTTGGGGCGACGCATGCCGCTGCAAACCTGCTCGATCGTACTGAGATCGAGGCGATGATGGCTGAGATCGGCCCGCTTGATATTCTGGTGAACAATGCGGGGATGCAGCATGTCGCCCCGGTCGACGAGTTCCCCGTCGACAAGTGGGATGCGATTATCAGTTTGAACCTCACTGCGGTTTTTGAAACCTCGCGGCACGCAGTTCCTTCAATGAGGGAGAATGGTTGGGGCCGCATCATCAACATTGCCTCGGCACATTCGCTGACCGCCTCTCCATTCAAAAGT
>DMWU01000045.1 GCA_003483125.1 Erythrobacter sp.
TTGCGCGAGAGCAATGCGAAATGCATTGCCTCGTCGGCTGCAACCTGCAGGAAATCACTCACAAATTCATGACCTTGCCCCTCGCCGAACCGGCCCGCCATGTCGAGTGCAAGATCGATCGCGACGAATTCGATATGGGCGAGCGCGTGCCAAAGTGCGATGCGCCCGCGCTCAGACCCGCCTTTGCCGCGCTTGGGCATCTGGTTGGGTGGGAGCAGCTCGGGCCGATCAGGCGCAGCAGGCGCCTCTGGCATGGCAGCTTCAAAGCTCCATCCAAGCCGGCCGAGCCGCCAATTGCGCGCAACCTCGCGTGCCGCAAAGCACTTGGCGCGCGGATCAGCCGTTAGCAAGGCTTCGCGAATTGCGGCGGAAACACTGGTCACGATTGAACCTAGAGTGCCTTTGCTGCCTCAAGCACTTGCTGCGCGTGCCCCTTTACACGCACCTTGTTCCAGACATGCGCGATCTTGCCGTCTTCGCCGACAAGATAGGTGGTTCGAACCATGCCCATATAGGTACGACCGTAGTTCTTCTTCTCGGTCCAGATGCCCAGCGCATCTGATAACCCGCCTTCAGCAGCATCGGTTACCAATGGTGTGGTGAGGTCATGCTTGGCTATGAAGTTCTGGTGTTTCTTGGACGAATCCTTGCTCACTCCCAATAGCGCGACGCCTACCTTATCAAACTCGGGTTTGAGCTCCGTGAAATCCTTGGCCTCAGTCGTGCATCCGGGCGTATTGTCCTTCGGGTAGAAGAACACCACCAGCTTCTTGCCCTTGAAGTCGGCCAAGCTAACGCTGCCGCCATCAGGGGTCTTCATCACAATATCGGGCATAATGTCACCAACATCTGCGAAGTCGCTCATCCTTCAATCTCCAGTTCTATTCCAAATTGTTCATTCCATGCCCTGGCAACCATTCGCCTGGCGCTGGTTAGCGCATCAAGCAAGTGGGGCAGGTCCTCTGATTTGCAAGCCTTGGCAAGCGCCTGGGCCGCAGCAGGCGGCGGTAAGGCAAGGTCCGGAGCCAGCAAGCGCGCCGAAACCAGCAAGCGCGTCATCAAATCATGCGCTTCAGCCATCCCTGCGGGTAACAGGCCGGCATCGACCAACGCTTCTACTGCCTCTCGCAAATCAGGCGTCAACGCTATGTGATCGCGCAACTGTAAATGGTGGACCAGGAATTCGAGATCGACCAATCCGCCGCGCAGCAATTTTGCATCAAGCGCGCCTTTGGGCGATTTGTGCTGCGCCATCTCGTCACGCATCTTCAGCGCATCGGCCTGCAATTGGTTCTTGTCGCGCGGCATCCTCAATACATCGCCGACAATCCTGTCGAGATCGGCGCGCGCATTGTCAGAACCGACCAGAACCCGCGCCCTGGTGAGCGCCATGTGCTCCCAGGTCCAGGCCTTCTCTTTCTGATATTTGGCGAAACTATCGCATGTCACGACCAATGGGCCTTGCGCGCCCTGTGGTCGCAGCCGAGTGTCGACCTCATAAAGCGCACCCTGGGCAGTCGGCACGCTAAGTGCCGCACTTAGCCGCTGCGCCAGCCGGTTGTAATAATGCGAACCGGCCAATGGTCGTTCTCCATCGGATTCAGCGCCGGTTTCGCCCGTGAAGAGATAGATCAGATCGAGGTCCGAAGCATGCGTCAACGCCCCGCCGCCAAGCCTGCCCAGCCCCAATACGATAAGCTCGCTATCCTTGATCCGTCCATGATTGCGCGCAAATTCTTCGCAAGTAGCGCGGTGGGCGACATTGAGCGCCGCTTCCGCCGCGCACGAGAGAGCTGCTGCAATATCTAACGGGTCATGCACAGCCTCGATCAACTGCAAGCCAAGTGTGAAACGCAGCTCGCCCGTCGCCAATCTGATGCGGTCGAGCAACCTTTCATAGTCGCCAGCAACACCGGCCGGCGCCATGCGCCGCTCTATCTCTTCGACCGGACCAGGCAGGTCGAGTGCAGAGCGATCGATTAGTGTATCGAGCAGTTCGAGGCGGCGGCCCAGCTCTTCTGCCAATGTTGGCGCGACGGTCAGGATCGCCAGCAATTGATCGAGCAGTGCGGGTCGTGCCTCAAGCAAGCGAAAGAGGTTTATCGCCGACGACGCATCGGCCAGCAGTCCCTCCCAGCGAAGCAAGGCCCTGTCAGGATCATCTGCCTTTGCAAGCGCCTCGACCAGCGCTGGAAGCATGGCATCGAACGCTGCAATCGCGGCCGGGCTGCGCAGGGATTGATAGCGGCCATCGCGCCACCCTTCGATCCGCGTCCCGATATTCGCCGACCCGGCATAACCGAGTTCCCCCAGCTGATCCTCAATCTTCGATGCGCTGACATTGGCATCCGGGCTTGTCTCCTCGTCGCCGATCAATCGATCATAAGCCCGTGCAACAACATCGGTGACTTCACGCAGTTCGGCGAGAAGAGCTGCTCCATCAGCCAATCCGTGAAGCCTTGCCACCCCTTCGAGCGCTTCGCCATCCGGCAAACTATGCGTCTGCCTGTCATTCACCATTTGCAATCGGTGCTCGATCACACGAAGCTTGTCATAAGATTCGCCCAGCATCGTGGCATCGTCGGTGCTGATCCGCCCTGCAGCGGCGAGCGCATCGAGCGCATCCCGCGTACCGCGCAGCCGCAAGGACGGATCGCGTCCGCCATGGATCAGCTGGTGTGTCTGGGCGAAGAATTCGACCTCCCTGATCCCCCCGCGCCCGTGTTTGAGATTAAAGCCAGGTCCAGGCTCGCTTGGCCCCTTGTAATTGGCCCTGATCCGCGTTGTGAGCTGGCGAATCTCCTCAATTGCGCCAAAATCGAGGCTGCTCCGCCACACGAATGACCGGATCGCAGCGAGGAATTCCTCGCCGGCCGCGATGTCGCCTGCTGCGGCGCGCGCCCTGATATAGGCGGCGCGTTCCCAGGCCAATGCGGAACTTTCGTAATGACTGAGCGCAGCATTTGTCGAAATCGCCAGCGGGCTTACCTCGGATGCAGGCCGCAAGCGCAAATCTACGCGGAAAACATAGCCCTCTTCATTATTCTCGCTGAGAAGGCGCACCAATTCGCGCGCATATCTTTGTGCTGCCTCGCCCGGCTCATCGCGCGACCTTCGCGGCAATGTGTACGGATCAAAAAGGAGGATTGGATCAATGTCGGAGCTGTAATTGAGCTCATGTGCGCCATGCTTGCCCAGCGCCAGCGCAATCATTCCGTTTGGCCCTGCATCTTCGACACGTCGCGAAATTGCGCGAGAAATTCCCCTTTCAAGTGCGCGATCGGCTAGCGCGGAGAGCTCTGACATCACCTTGGCCACAGGAAACGCTCCGGCAAGATCGCCAATTGCAAGTACCGTTGCGAGAGCCAGTCTTTCTCGCCTCAATGCTGTTGCGAGACTTTCCACCCCATCGCCAGCTGCATGGGCCAATTGCATCGCTGCCTCGGCATCGCCGTGTTCAAGCAGGTCGGTAAGATCCCTCTGCTTCTCCAGCGCACGCGCAAGAAAGGGCGATTCCGCCCGTGCCCGCGCCAATGCATTGCCCCAATCGCTGCCCATGTCTGTTCCCTGCCCGTGCAAAGCTTTGGGCGCAAGTTCCGCGCTTGCCCCATTGGCCAAGCTCTGCAAGACAGGCGCCAACCGAACCCCTTGAGAGGAATCACGAGAAAATGATCAGACACGCAATTCTTGCTGCAGCTGGGCTCGCGCTAGCGGCATGCGGAACCGGCAATGACGCATTGGACATTCCAGAGGCCAATGCTGGCGAAATCTCTGAAGAGACAATGAAGCATGTCACCAGGACGCTTTCATCCGATGAATTCGAAGGCCGTATGCCTGGCACCAAAGGAGAAGAGCTCACTGTTGCGCTGCTTACCGAGCGTTTCGAAGCAGCGGGGCTGGAGCCCGGCAATAACGGATCCTGGGTACAGGAAGTGCCTTTGGTCGAAATTACAGGTCGCGACTATTCGCAGCTGGCTATCACCGGCGAAAACGTAAACCTGGAGTTCGACGTCCTCTCCGAATGGGTGGGCGTGACCTATCGCGAGGAAGCTGCAACCAGCGTCGAAGACAGTGAAATGGTGTTTGTTGGGTATGGCATTAATGCCCCCGAGCGCGGCTGGAACGATTATGAGGGGCTGGACGTCGCCGGCAAGACCGTGGTGATCCTGGTCAATGATCCCGATTATCAGACCGAAGGGCTTGAGGGCCCATTCAATGGTCGGGCCATGACCTATTATGGTCGTTGGACCTATAAGTATGAAGAAGCCGGCCGCCAGGGCGCGGCTGCAGCGCTGATAGTCCACGATACGGAGCCGGCATCCTACCCATGGGGCGTAGTCGAAGGTGGCTGGTCCGGCCCACAGGGCTATCCGCAGCGCGGCGAGAATGCCCCGCCGATGACTTCGATCAATGGCTGGCTGCAGAAGGAAGTCGCGCGTGAAATCCTGGCTGCTGCAGGGCACGATCTCGATGAGTTGAGCGCGCTGGCAAAAACGCAGGGCTTCAAGCCTGTGCCGCTCGGCCTCAAGGCCTCCGCCAGTTTCGAGAACGATATTCGCGAGTTCGCCTCGCAAAATGTGATCGGCATATTACGCGGTACCGATGCGCCCGAAGAATATGTGATCCACACCGCGCACTGGGACCATATGGGCCGATGCCCGGCAACGCCGGACGGCGACGATATTTGCAATGGCGCGGTCGATAATGCCACAGGAACTGCCGCGCTGGTCGCCTTGGCAGAGGCACATAACAAGGCAGGCGCGCCCAAGCGTAGCCTGGTCTTCCTGGCTGTAACCGCCGAAGAGCAGGGGCTGCTCGGTGCATATTACTATGCTGCAAATCCCGTATTCCCGCTGGCGCAGACGGTAGGCGGTATCAATATGGACGCGTTCCTGATGGCTGGTCCTGCAAGGGATGTAGTAGTTGTTGGCCCCGGCAAGTCGCAGCTAGATCAGTTCCTTGAGGCCGCCCTTGTGGCCGATGGCCGTGTCGCGACTCCGAATCCCAACCCTGAAGCGGGCTATTACTACCGGTCAGACCATTTTGCCTTCGCCAAACAGGGCGTACCGATGCTTTATGCCGACGGTGGCGAGGATTTGATCGAAGGCGGGAAAGAAGCAGGCGCGGCCATCGCGGCTGATTACCGTGAGAACCGCTACCACGGACCCAAGGACGAATATGACGAGAATTGGGACTGGTCGGGCGTAATGGCTGACATGCAACTCTATTACCGCCTTGGCCGGATGCTTGGGAACAGCAGCAGTTGGCCAAACTGGAACGAGGGCGACGAGTTCAAAGCCGCTCGCGATGCAGATTGCGCTGCGTCGGAAGCTGGCTGCTGATCTGGCACTATTGAACCGAGGGAGCCGGTCCATGGCAATCCTGATGCCCCCGGAATGGGCGCCGCAGGAATGGCTGTGGATCGGCTTTCCGCATCTGGCCGAAGAATGGCCGGACTGTCTTGAGCCCGCACAGGAACAGATTGCAGCATTTGCCAGTGCGGTTGCCGATAGTGGGCAGGAAGTACGCCTGTTGGTGCATGATGAGGTCAATGCCTTGCGCGCCAGGAAGCTTGTCTCTGGCAAGGTCAAGCTTCAGCAGCAGGCCTATGGCGACATCTGGCTGCGAGATACAGGCCCGCTGATACGTGGCGATGGAACCGCGCTACGACCGCGCTTCAATGGTTGGGGCGGCAAGTATCTGATGCAGGGCGACCAGGAAGTTTGCGCCGAATTGGCGCGCGATGCTGGCTTGCCGCTTATGGAGAGCGACTGGGCGCTCGAAGGGGGCGCAATCGATGGC
>DMWU01000016.1 GCA_003483125.1 Erythrobacter sp.
CGACCAATAGGAGCCTACCCCCGCCCGACCATTCTCTAGCCGGTTCTGCAGGCTCTACATCCGCTGCACGATTGGGCATCTCACCTTTGTAAACTGGTAAGTATATGGTGAATCGAGCACCTATAGGCCTTCCATTTTCACCTTCGATGTTGTCAGCAAAAATGAAACCGCCGGATTGTTTGACGATCCCGTAGACAGTCGAAAGGCCCAGCCCAGTCCCCTTCCCCTGTTCCTTGGTCGTGAAGAATGGTTCAAATAATTTCGGCAAGGCCGATGGAGGAATGCCGCCGCCCGTGTCTTTCACCAGGAGTACCGTATAATCTTCCGCAGGCAGGATATTGGAACGCATCTGCTCCACATCCTTGGCTCTAATCGTGCGCGTCGCGAGTGTGATCTGACCCGATCCATCGCCGGTCGATTGAATCGCATCCCTCGCGTTAACTGCCATGTTCATTATAACCTGCTCCAACTGCTGCGGGTCGGCGCGTACTGGCCCAAGGTCTCGATCATGGCGAACGCGGTACTCGATCTTCTCTCCCAACAGGCGCTTTATAAGAGGGCCCACCTCGCTCACCACGTCGGGTATTTGCAGGATCTCAGGCCTCAAGGTCTGCTGCCGTGAGAATGCCAGCAATTGACGCGTAAGGGATGCGGCACGATTGGAGTTCGCGCGGATTTGCTGGATATCATCGTAATCGCTATCGCCCGGCGTATGGCGCAGCAGCATCAGGTCGCATGTGCCGATGATCGCGGTGAGTACATTATTGAAATCATGCGCGACGCCGCCAGCCAGCTGACCTACCGCTTGCATCTTGGTCGCCTGTGCGACCTGGCGCTTCAGTCGCGTTTCTTCCGTTGAATCGGTCAGACTGAGTAGAACGGCAGCATCACCCAGCCCGCGCACGCCCGCCAACCCGAGTGAAACAGGCTCATCAGGTTGAGAAACCAGCCGCACAGCCATGTCGCCGCTGGTGGCCGGGCCGCGGCCATGACGGCGCACCGCGTCAGAAAGGGCAGACTTGTCTTCGCGCACAACGAGATCTGTAGGGAAAGGTGGCAGTCCCAATCCCTCGCGATCGATAGAACGAAGGAAAGCCTCATTGCCGAAGAGGAAACGCCCGTCCCGGTCGGTCATCGCCAGACCTAGCGGTAACTGTGCCAATAACGCCTCAAGCTGCAGGGCGCCGGTCTGCACGCTCCCATCCCAACTCCCGCCTATTCCAACGCCGCTGTCCACAAGCAACATAAGAGACTGCCCGCCCTTGGAGCCAGAATCGCCATTTTCGTCGCCAATGGTGAAAGGTACTTGCACCAGTGTTTGCGGCGTGCCTCCGCGACCTTCGCGTGCGAAATAGATCCTGTCTCTCTCGTCAGAGCGAAGGAAGGAAACAAATTCCTGTCCAACCAAGCTCGCAGACGAATCCCCGCTCGCTCTTTCCGCAAACCCAGCACTTGCGCTGTTGATAACGCCGTCCGAAGCAGTAATTACCGCCTCGATCCCAGCATGGGAAAGCATGCGCCCGAAAGCACCTCCGACATCGATATCTGCCAGCGGGTCAAACTCCTCCGGCTCGATACGGCGGAAGCGCCAGATCATATAGTCTTCGCCCCGCCCGGCTCGCTCGGCCGAAACTGTCCAGCCTGGCTCTTTCTCGCCACTGGGGAACAAGTCAGCACCACTGCCACCTTCACGCCAGGCAGTGCGCGCAATCCGTCTCAGCGCATCTACATCGCCTTGAGCAAGCAAGAGGTTGGGCGGCGCATTCTCTATTCCAAATCGCTTGGTGAATGCGGAATTCACGCAAACGAGGCGATTGGCGCGGTCCGTAATGGCAATTGCTTCTCCGGGTAGTTCAATCGCAGCGACGGTAACCGACCAGTCGGGGTCAGCCAGCCCGTCTGCAGCCACCGGTGCGCGCATCCGATCGATAGTGACACCAATCAGCCCCAAAACAACCAAGCCTAGAACATAGGCGATGACGACGATCAATTCTGCGGTAGCAATCCATAGGAGCGCCGCACTCGCAAGCATCGCGCCCAATATGCCACCGATGAGGACCACTGGCCTAGCAGCCGCCTGGCCTTCAAGCAGGCTCATCCTTCGCTGGTCCCCAAACGGCGATCCAGCCGCGATTCCATTTGTTGCAAACGGCGAGCACGGCGGCGACCGACCATGACTCGCCAAATCGCGCCTGAGATTACATAACCTAATCCGGCAGAAAATACGGCCAGGATAACAAAGCCAAATGCCGTGACACCTGCCAGTTCGAAAAACTGAGCCAGAATGCCGCTGTCATCTGCCAACTGACCCGCGGTTCCGACGCCTACAGCTTCGTCGATATTCAGCACCAATTCCCCCACTTCCCTGGCAATTACCGCCCAAAACGGAAATGTGAAAGGATTGGTGACAAAGGTAACTGCTGCAGCAAGTGGCACATTTGCCCGTGCCGGAAGAGCGAGAAACGCGGCTAGGAATATCTGCCCAAGGGGGACAATAAAGGCTGCAAACAGGCCCAAAGCCACCCCACGGGGCACTGACCGCAGCGCAAAGCGCCACAATTCGGGCGAAAGGAACCGGTGGGCGATGGGCGCAAGATAACGATTGCGGGCGGGC
>DMWU01000289.1 GCA_003483125.1 Erythrobacter sp.
TGCCTCGTGACTATTTTCCCAATGCCAGTTCCATCTGGGACGGTATCCGTGAAAATGTGGCGGCCTTGGGTGGAAGCGCGATGCTGTCAGAGGACGGCTCTTTCAATCAGAGGCCGGACGTCGCAATCGTCGTTTTCGGTGAGCGGCCCTACGCTGAATTTGCCGGCGATCAGGCAGACCTGGTCTTCCGGGATGAGGAAGGCCTTTCGCTCCTAAAGCAATTTGCAGAGGCTGACATTCCAACTGTCGCGGTATTCTTGTCGGGTCGTCCATTGTGGATGAACCGCGAGATCAACGCGGCAGACGCGTTTGTCGCTTCATGGCTTCCCGGTAGCGAGGGCGCCGGGGTAGCGGACGTCCTGACTGGTACAATGCAAGCAACAGGCCGCCTGTCGTTCAGCTGGCCTGCAACCTGTGAAGGCAATCCTCTCAATTCAGCGGAAGGTGCGCTTTTCGCATTTGGCTATGGCCGAGAGTTGAGCGACCATTCTTCATTGCGTGAACTGACCGAAGAGTGCGATGCCCTGACTCGTCATGTCGGTGCCGAATGGTTCGCATCAGGTCGTCTGGCCGACAGCATCAAGGCGCGCGCGGACAATGCCGTGCTTCCAAACTTGCGTGGCACGGGCAATGGGATCACCGCGGTAGGAATTGATCGTAATGCGCAGGAAGACGCCAGGCGTCTTACCTTTGCTGCTGGCTCCACTCTCCTGATTGAGCAAGACGGTACGACCACCTCGAGTGAGGGAAGCGCGGATGCGTTCAGGATCGTCTATCGTGTTGAGAAAAGACCAGTATCCACAGTCATGATGACTGTTGGCGATTCACAGATTGATATTACCCACCCGCTTTCAGTTGCAGAAGGCAAGGGTTGGCGAGAAATGGTACTGACGTCGGAATGCGCGTCCGCCATTGGCGGCAAGATTGAATGGTTCTCGGAAGGCAAACTGTCTTTGGAGATTGCTACGATTACTCGTGAAGGGATGGCAGAGGGTACGGCCTGCTCGTTCTGATCGCACATTGGTATTCAGTTCGACGATTGGCCGGGATAAGCGCTAGGAAATCGACAAGTTTTGTGGGCCAAATGATGCCTGCGCAAAGGAGAGATAAGAAATGGCATTGGCACCTGATGTTGCGACCAGCAGCGATTCTAATCCAATCACCGAAGAGGGATCTCAGATCGACGCACCGGGATTGAACTATTTCGTATTCGGCCTGTTCTTCATATTTGGCGGCATCACATCGCTTAATGATGTTATCATTCCAAAGCTGAAAGAGCTTTTTACTCTCACATTCTTTGAAGCGAGCTTGGTTCAGTTCTGGTTCTTCATTGCTTATGCGGTTGTGGGGATACCTGGCGCGCGTTTCGTCAAGCGTATTGGCTATATGCGCGGCGCGGTTGTCGGGCTTCTAACTATGATGGCTGGTTGCCTGCTGTTCATCCCCGCTAGCCAATCGGCAATTTTTGGCGTCTTCTTGTTCGCTTATTTCATTCTCGCAACTGGCGTAGTATTGGTTCAGATTGTTGCCAATCCGCTGATCAGCCTGCTTGGCCCGGTCAAAACAACGCATAGTCGATTGACGTTTGCGCAGGCCTTCAATTCTTTGGGTACGACCATCTTTCCCTTCTTCGGCTCAATCCTGATTCTTGGGAGCCTTGCCAGCGTAACCGCTGCGGAACTTTCGGGGACTGAGCTTGATGCATATCGCACCGCAGAAAGTCAGGCGATCGTCAATGGCTATCTGGGGCTTGCCGCTGCTCTTGTGATTGTAGCCGGAGCTGTTTGGTTTTTTCGTAATCGACTTAAGGGCGAGAATCACGAGGAAACTAGCCTGGCCGAAGGTATGTCATTGCTGAAACGTCCGCGTTTTGGATACGGCGCGGCCTGTATTTTTCTCTATGTCGGTGCGGAGGTCGCCATTGGTAGTTTCATTGTGAACTACCTGATGCAGAGCGATGTGCTGGCCCTTCCTGAACAAGAAGCAGGCAAGCTGATCGCCCTTTATTGGGGGGGCGCGTTGGTAGGTCGGTTTATCGGTTCTGGTCTACTGCGAATAGTGAGCCCGGGCTTGTTGCTCGCGACGGTAGCGATTGGAGCGATTACTCTAATCACCATTTCAGCCAATTCAACGGGGACATTGGCCGGTTACTCGCTGCTGGCGGTTGGACTGATGAATTCGATTATGTTCCCGACAATATTCTCGCTAGCGTGCGAGAAACTCGGACCGCGTGCTGCAGATGGATCAGGCATCATCAATGTAGCCATTGCCGGCGGGGCAATTATCCCCGCGATATATGGTGCTATGGCCGATGTTACAGGTCTTGCCGGCGCGCTCTTTGTACCAGCCCTCTGCTATGCGATTATTGCTGGATTCGGAGTTTTCGCTAGAAACCCAGCTACTTGATAGGAGCAGGCGATAGTGACCCAGCTGATTGCGGTTGACATTGGCGGTACGCATGCGCGTTTTGCAAGGGCACAGGTGGATGGCGATGGTGCGATCATACTGGATGAACCAGTAACGCTTCAAACTCGCGATCACGCCAGCTTCCAAACTGCGTGGGAGCATTATGCCGAAATTCGTGGCGAAGCATTGCCGGACGCAGTGGCAATCGCCATTGCGGGGCCCGTTGCCGGCAAAATAATTCGATTCACCAATAATCCATGGATAATTCGCCCCGCGATGATTTGCGAGAGGTTAGGCGTTGATCGCTATACGCTGGTAAATGATTTTGCAGCTGTGGCACATGCGGTTGTCAATGCTCCTGAAAAACAATTACTGCATCTAGCAGGGCCTGAGAAATCATTGCCGCAAGACGGGGTTGTGAGTGTTATTGGCCCCGGAACGGGGCTGGGAGTCGCTCATTTATGGCGCGATGGCAGCGGCGGTTACCGCGTCCACGCAACCGAAGGCGGCCATATCGACTTTGCTCCGCTAGACCAGATTGAAGATTCGATTCTTGCGCGACTACGGCAGCATCATGACCGCGTGTCTGTCGAGCGAGTCGTTTCAGGACCCGGAATTGTAGACATTTATCATGCTCTTGCCGCTTTGGAACATAAAGCGGTCGAAGAGATCGACGATCGTACAATATGGCAGCTGGGCATCTCAGGCCAAGATAGCCTTGCATCAGCG
>DMWU01000160.1 GCA_003483125.1 Erythrobacter sp.
CGTGTGCCGGCTCGCCAACCTTGGCAGCGAGATCGTTGAAGCCCTCCAGCGTAGTTGCGTCGAGTTGTTGATAGTGCAGCAAGTTAAGGAAATCGGCCATGTGGCTACGGCGATCAGCGGGCAGATATTGCTCCAACGCCTCGCGGGCGAGATTACGAAATTCATTGTCGCTCAATTCAGAGCGGGCGGTGCCCACAATCCGCAGATCGTCATGCAGCAAGCCGTCTGCATTGAGCGCGCAAAGCGATGGCAAGAGCATACGCTTTGACAAATCTCCCGTCGCGCCAAACAGCAGCAACCGGTCCGCAGTAACACTCATAATTCGCACTCCTACAGGGCAAGATCCCTGATTCCCGCCCAACAGCCGGGATTTTTCGCGAATTCTGTCTACCAGCGTGCTTGCTTGCCCGCCATACCCGGCAGGCAGGCTGCATAGCTATTCATACGTTGGTTGGTGCAAATTTCGGCTATTTGCGTGCGGTATCAGGTGATTACACCGAAAAGATCATGCGCATCGGCGTCTTCGACTTCTACCTGCACAAGATCACCTTGTTTGATCGTTGCAGACACGTTGCGCAGATAAACCGCGCCGTCGATTTCCGGTGCATCGGCCTGGCTGCGGCCGGTAGCACCGATGTCGCCATCTTCGTCGGGTTCGCCCACTTCATCGATGATGACGGGAACTTGCCGCCCGATTTTGGCCTGAAGCTTGGCGGCGCTGATCCGCTCGGTCACTTCCATGATCCGGGCGTAGCGTTCTTCCTTCAGCTCTTCGGGAACAGGATCGGGCAGGGCGTTGGCCGCCGCGCCCTCGACCGGTTCGAAACGGAATGCGCCGACACGATCAAGCTGTGCCTCTTCCAGCCAATCAAGCAGATATTTGAAATCGTCCTCGGTCTCGCCGGGGAAGCCGACCACGAAGCTCGAGCGCACAGCGATTTCCGGGCAAACCTCACGCCAGCTCTTCAGGCGATCGAGGACCTTTGCCTCGTTCGCAGGACGTTTCATGGCGCGCAGCACCGATGGAGATGCATGTTGGAAGGGGATGTCGAGATAAGGCGTCAGCAATCCTTCTGCCATTAGCGGAATTGCCGCATCGACATGAGGGTAGGGATAGACGTAGTGCAAACGCACCCAAGGCTGCTCGCCATCTGGCGTCTTGAGTTGGCCCAATTCGCCCGCAAGGTCGGTCATGTGGGCGCGGACTTCTTGGCCCTTCCACTGGCGGGCTTCATGTCTCGTGTCTACACCATAGGCAGACGTATCCTGACTGATGACGAGCAGTTCTTTCGTGCCTGCCGCAACGAGCTTTTCAGCCTCGCGCAATACGGCATCAACCCTGCGGCTGGCAAGTTTTCCGCGCAATTGCGGGATAATGCAGAAGGCACAGGAATGGTTGCAACCCTCTGAAATCTTAAGATAACTGTAGTGACGCGGCGTTAATTTGATGTCTGGTTGCGGTACAAGATCAACGAACGGTCCCTGGCTTGGAGGGGCGTGCGTGTGCACTGCTTCGACGACCTGCTCATACTGATGTGCACCGGTTACAGCGAGAACCTGCGGGTGAGCTGCGCGAATGGCGTCGGCTTCTTCACCCATGCAGCCGGTCACGATCACGCGACCATTCTCTGAAATCGCTTCGCCAATGGTGGCGAGGCTTTCTTCCTTGGCGGAATCAAGGAAACCGCATGTATTGACCAGCACCACATCCGCGCCCGCGTAATTAGGACTCATGGCATAACCATCGGCACGCAGGCGCGTAAGGATTCGCTCGGAATCAACTAGCGCCTTGGGGCAGCCCAGGCTGACCATGCCGACCTTCTTGGCCTCAGGAATCGAAGTGGTGCTTGTACTCATGATTGCGCGCGCCTCTACACGCGTGGGTCAAGATAGGCTATCCCCCACAGTAACCTACGGGAAGGAAGGGGGTTCTAATGTTCGATGTAAATTGGCTTGGCGTAATCCTAGCCGCAGCTGCCGGATTCGTGGTTGGCGGTATCTGGTACGGCCCGATCATGGGCAAGAAATGGATGGGTGCGGTCGGCCTTAGAGAGGAGCAAATCAGGGAAGGCAATATGCCGCTGATCTATGGCGGTGCTTTTGCATTTTCCCTACTCGCCAGCTGGACTCTCGCCCACACATTTCTGAGCTATGCAGAGTATGGTGCGGAGCTTTCGGTTGTTGCCAAAGTGATGACGGCTTTCGGTGCAGCGCTAGGCTTCATCGTCCCAGCAATCGGCACCAATTACCTGTTCTCGCAAAAGAGCAAGACGCTGTTCTTCATCGATGCAAGCTATTGGCTGCTATTTTATATCGCGATGGGATTCGTGCACGCTCATCTGCCCTAAGGCAGGTTAGGCACCATCAGAGGTGGTATCTCCATTGCTATGGCCGTCTTCGGTCGGGACGATTTCGACCACGATATCGCCTGGCTGAAGGCACTGGCAACCATCTTCCCAGAAGCCCATGGCCTCGCCATTGCGATATATGCGCAGGCCGCGGCCGCCGCTGGCTAGCTCGCTTATCGTATTGCCGCACTCCTCCTCCGTGACTTCGCGTTCGACCAATTGGACGCGCCCGGTAACAGATGCGAGGTCCGCCAGGTAATCGGCGATATGCGCGCCTTTGGCTGAACCAGCCAAGAGCAAGCCAGTGAAGCGGACAGGATTGATCACATTATTGGCACCGGCCTGGCGAGCCAGGAATTCATTGTCGTCGGCGCGCACAACCACGCTGATCGGTACATCCGGCGCGAGGTGGCGCACGGTCAAAACTATCAGGATCGAGGTGTCGTCGCGACCGGCGGAAACCAGCACGGTTTGCGCCTCGCGGATGCGCACGGCCTCAAGCGTTGAATCTCGCGAGGCATCTGCCGCCATGACATTGCAGCCGAGATCTTCTGCTTTCGTAAGTCGCTCCTCGCTGGGGTCGACAACCACAATTTTTTGCGGGTCGATCCCGCGCTCGATCAATTCTGCCACACTTTCAGAGCCCGAAACGCCGTAGCCCAACACCACGATGTGGTCTGAAAGGTTTTCCTGGATACGTGCCATGCGCCACTTCTCCCAGCTGCGCTTGATTATGAAGTTATAGGCCGTGCCAACAAAAATGAAGAACACGGCAAAACGGATTGGTGTGACTATTACCGCCTCGATCAGCCGGGCGCGGTCACTAACCGGAATGATATCACCAAATCCCGTGGTCGTGACCGATATCATCGTGAAATAAACGACGTCGAGGAAGCTTACATACCCGTCATGCGTGTCGACCAAGCCGCTGCGGTCCCAGTAGTGGACGAACACCACCACCATGAGCAGGAACAGAGCCAAGCCCAATCGGATGCTCAAATCGCCTAGGGCCGACACGCGCACTGCGCGGCGCAGCGGCTTGAAGCGAGGGCCACGGTATGAGTGGAGAGATTTGGATCTTTCGCTCACCAGGGGCTTTCTTGCATCAATTGTCGAACCTGTCAGCCAGAACCTTGATGGAGGCATGACGCGTCAGGTCGAGCTGCAATGGCGTGATCGATACGAAATCCTCTGCAATTGCTTCCAGATCGGTACCGTGATCGGGCGTATGTTCGATCGCATCGAGGCCAAACCAGTAATAGCGGAAACCGCGCGGATCGCGCGCCTCGACAATCGAACCGCGCGAATAGTCATGGAAACCCTGCCGGACCACGCGCGCCCCCCGTACGTCCTGCGCATCGAGCGAGGGGAAATTCACGCTCACCAGCGTGCGATTCTCATATGGGACGGTCAGCAATGGCTCGATAACCCGTGGACCCCAGCCTTTTGCGGCCGAGAACCGGTCACCCGATGGTGGGCGCTCGGTCTTCATTACCTGGCTCAGCGCGATAGAGCGGACCCCCGCAAGCGCGCCCTCCATCGCGGCAGAAACCGTGCCCGAATAGGTGATGTCGTCGCCCAGATTGGCCCCTGCATTCACGCCGGAGAGCAACAGGTCGGGTTCGCCATCCATCACATGTTTCATTCCCATGGATACAGCGTCGGTTGGCGTTCCCGTGACGGAAAAGCGCCGCTCGCCATGCTTGCGCAGGCGCACTGGCAAGGAAAGCGTCAGAGAATGACCCGCACCGGTCTGGTTATCTGAAGGCGCGCAGACCCAAACATCGTCGCTGAATTCATGTGCAATGGCCTCCAGCACCTCTAAACCAGGCGCGTGAATACCATCGTCATTGGTGACCAGGATCCGCATCAGTCGACCGGCTCCAACTTGGTTACGCCGCCCATATAGGGACGCAGTATCTCGGGAACCTCCACACTGCCGTCTTCCTGCTGGTAATTCTCCAGCACGGCTACAAGCGTGCGGCCGACAGCGAGCCCCGATCCGTTGAGCGTATGGACGACTTGCGTCTTCTTCTCACCTTCAGGGCGATAGCGGGCATTCATCCGCCGTGCCTGGAAGTCGCCCGTGTTGGAGCATGAGCTGATCTCGCGATAGGCTCCCTGGCCGGGCAGCCACACCTCTAGGTCATAGGTCTTGCGCGCGCCAAACCCCATGTCGCCTGTGCAGAGCAGCATCTTGCGATAGGGTAACCCCAAGGCTTTCAAGATTGCTTCTGCCGCTTCGGTCATTCGTTCATGTTCGGCCTCGCTCTCTTCAGGGCGGACCACGCTTACAAGCTCGCATTTCTCGAACTGGTGTTGGCGAATGAAGCCGCGCGTATCCTTGCCCGCCGCGCCAGCTTCGCTGCGGAAACAGAGGGTGAGGGCGGTCATCCGCATGGGCAGAGCAGCATCATCGACGATCTGGTCCATGACAGAGCTGGTTAGGCTTACCTCGGAAGTAGGGATAAGCCAGCGATCATCGGTGGTGCGGAATGAATCCTCGGCGAACTTGGGCAGCTTGTCAGTGCCATACATGGCCTCGTCGCGCACCAGTACAGGTGGGTTGCATTCAGTATAGCCATATTCGCGCGTCTGCTGATCGATCATGAATTGGCCGAGCGCGCGATGCAGCCTCGCCATTTCGCCGCGCAGGAAGGTGAAGCGTGCGCCAGAGATGTTGGCGCCGGTCTCGAAATCCATGCCGAGGGCAGGGCCGATATCAGCGTGCTCTCTCGGTTCGAACGAGAATTCGCGCTTATCGCCCCAGCTTGAGATTTCGACATTGTCTTTCTCATCTTCGCCTTCAGGAACATCGCTGGCGGGGAGATTGGGAATGATGGCCAGCGCATTTTGCAGGGCTTCGCCCAGCTTGCGGTCTTCCTCTTCCAATGCAGGTAATGTCTGCTTCAACTCGCCAACTTCGACCTTCAGCTTCTCGGCAGTGTCCTTGTCACCTTGCGCCATGGCCTGCCCGATGGCCTTGGATGCTTCATTGCGGCGGCTCTGCGCCTCTTGCATGCGCGTGGTGACAGCGCGGCGTTGTTGGTCAAGCTCCAGGATCGCGGCTGCTGCAGGCGCCGCGCCGCGGCGGGCGAGCGCGGCGTCAAAAGCTTCGGGATTGTCTCTGATCGAACGAATATCGTGCATCACCCGCCTATCCCCCCCCGCACCGCG
>DMWU01000025.1 GCA_003483125.1 Erythrobacter sp.
GCGAAAGCTTCACGCGAATGGGGATCTGGCGATCGGAAAGCGAAAACTTGGCTGCGTTCTGTTCAATTTCGCCCATTGTAGCGATGCGGATAGTCTGGCTCAGCGCACGGGTCGTAACACCCAGTTCCGCAGCCAGGTCTTCGCGGGGTTTGATGAGGATTTCAGGACGCCTTAAATCCGCATTGATTCGGGGGGCGACTATTAGGCTAACGCCCTTCATTTGCTCGACCAATTGCGCCGCTGTCTCGTTAAGCAGTTCCGGATTAGATCCTGCCAGCATGATGTTTATGTCGCGCCCACCGCCAAACCCGTTTTGGGACTGGAAACGAACCCTAGCATCGGGGATCTGGGACAATTGAGGGGCGAGATCTCGTTCGAACTCAACCGAAGTCTTCTCGCGATCTTCAGCCAGTGTAATGTAAATCGTCGAACGGGCTTCTCGCACACGTTCAAGTGCCCGCGCGACCTCGGGTTGCTCATAAAGCAGGTCGGCAACCTGTCGCGTGACACGCTCGGTCTCGGCCAAGGTGCTGCCCGGCACCAGTTCAATCTCTACCCGACTATTGTCATCATTGATCGATGGCTGGAACTCGCCTGGAACATTCGCGAACAGCAAGATGGTGAACAACAGCGAGAAATAGCCGACACCCAACATCCAAACGCGATGATCGAAAAAGCGTGAGCGCAAATGGATCACCGATTGACCAAAGCGAGTGGCGCCGCCTCTCGCTAACAGTTTCAGAAGCCAGATGATCCCCGTCGCCACACCCAGGCCAATAGCCAGCGCCAGCGTAAACTGGATGAGCTCTAGCGGCATTTCGATCAGGAAGTGCAGCGTGCCATTGGGATCTGAAACAATCCCGTCTGCGATGGTCTTGGGAATTTCCATACTGGAAATCGCCCCAAAGGCGCCGAACACGGCCACTGCGGGTAAGATCAGCATAAGCAACAGGAAAAAGAACATCGACAGTATGTACAGGAAGCGGCTGCGCGGTGGCTCAATACCTTCGCGCATCGCGTACATCTTTCCGCGATTAATCGACCAGGCGAGGATCGACATGTAGCGATCCATCCACTTGCCTTCGCCATGCGAGGCCGCACCCTTTGCCTCCAGGAAATAGGCGGCGAGCATCGGCGTAATCATGCGCGCGACGGCAAGGCTCATAAGCACGGCCACGACGACGGTAAGCCCGAAGTTCTTGAAGAACTGTCCCGAAATTCCCGGCATCAGGCCAACGGGCAGGAATACGGCGACAATACAGAAACTTGTCGCCACCACAGGCAAACCGATTTCATCAGCAGCCTCAACCGATGCCTGATAGGCAGATTTGCCCATGCGCATATGTCGCACGATGTTCTCGATTTCCACGATCGCGTCATCCACGAGGACGCCAGCGACTAATGCCAGTGCGAGGAGCGATAGAGTGTTCAGGTTGAACCCCATGAGGTCCATGAAGAAGAAGGTCGGTATCGCCGAAAGCGGGATCGCAATTGACGAGATCACGGTCGCCCGCCAGTCGCGCAGGAAGAAGAAAACCACCACAACAGCCAGGATCGCGCCCTCAATCATTGCGCGCATGGAGCTCTGATATTGGCTCTCTGTATATTTGACCGTGTTAAAGAGCGGGATAATTGCGATGTCGGGGTTTTCGGCCTTGATCTGTTCGATGATCTTTTGGGCCTCGTCGAAAACGGCAACGTCGGAGGCACCCTTGGCGCGTGACATGAAGAAGTTCACGACCTCCTTATCGCGCACCTTGCTGATCGAAGTGCGTTCAGAGAAGCCATCGCGCACGGTCGCCACATCGGCGAGCCGCACGGTCCGGCCACCGCCCAGTTGGATCTGCCGCTGCGAAAGCTCATAAGCATTGGCATTGTTGCCTAGTACGCGAACCGACTGGCGTGTCCCGCCAATCTCGGCGAGGCCACCGGCAGCATCAATATTCGATTGAAGAAGCACGGAATTGATCTGGCTCGCCGTAACGCCCAGCGCCTGCATGCGGGCAGGGTCGAGGATCACTTCAATCTCGCGGTAAACACCGCCAAACCGGCCAACTTCGGCCATGCCATCGATTGAAAGCAATCGTTTCGAAATAGTGTCGTCGATGAACCAGCTAAGCTGCTCGATCGTCATATCATCTGCCTGGACGGCGTAGATGCCCAGGAATCCTCCGGAAATCTCCTGCTTGCTGATCCTGGGCTCCAGGATGCCGTCAGGCAGGCTGCCGCGAACAGTGTCGACCGCATTCTTGACTTCAGCAACAGCATCATTGGGATCGGTGCCGATCTCAAATTCTACATTTGTGGTGGAAGAGCCCTCGCGGGCGGTCGAGGATATGGTCTTTACGCCATTGATCGACCGCACGGCCGCCTCGACCCTTTGAGTGATCTGGTTCTCAATCTCGGTTGGGGCCGCACCCGGCTGTGATATCGTCACACTTACCGCAGGGAATTCAATATCCGGCATATTGACAACATCCATCCGGGCAAAGCTGATGATCCCTGCAAGCAAGAGCACGCAGAACGCCACCAGCGGGATCACTGGGTTGCGGATCGACCAGGCTGAGATGTTGCGGAAATTCATGATACGTTACCCTTCAGTCTCGCCTTCCAGCCTGGGGTTTACAGTTTCGCCGGCCGTAAGGAAGCCACCGGCACGCAAAACCACTTTCTCGCTTCCATCCAGACCCTCGGTAATGGCCAGGCCATCATTCGTAACCAAGCCAGTGGTGACCGCGCGGCGCTGCGCCTTGTTCTCTGCATCAATGATGTAGACGTAGCTACCATCCGCGTCTGAAAGGACGGCACTCTCTGGCAGCATCGGCGCAACAACAGTGCCGCTATTGATAGTGGCCGTCGCAAAGCCGCCCGGGCGCAGACCCTCGGCATAGCTCAATGCGATCCTGGCAACACCCTGGCGGTCTTGCGGGTTGATCGTCGGCGCAAGCTGCCAGACCTGCCCGGTAAAGGTATCGCTCGTCCCGACCGGAACGACTTCGGCAGACACGCCCAGCGACAATTTCGTAAGCTCAGCTTCGCCTACGCGAGCTAGCAATTCCATCTCACCGCCTTTGGCTATGCGAAACAGCGTGCCCGAACCGGCGCTGACCGTCTGGCCCGGCTCGACATTGCGCTCGAGCAGCAAGCCAGCTTCAGGCGCCACGATATTAAGCCGCGCGTTGCGGGCGAGAAGCTCGTTATACTGCGCTTCCGCCACGTTGACCCGCGCTTGGGCCGCATCGCGTGTCGCTGTCAGCCGGTCGATATCCGCAGTTGAGATAAACCCGCGCTCTACCAATTGCAGGGCGCGATCAAGATTGCTCTGCGCCAACATGGCATCCGCGCGCGCGACCTCAACTTGGGCCGCCTGCGCAACCGCCTGCTGGCTTTGCACAGAACGGTCGATTGATGCGAGCACCTGGCCCGCTCGGACCCATTGGCCCTGCTCAACCGGAACCGAGACAACGCGCCCGCCTTCGCCGACCACGCCCACGGGCATTTCCCGTCGCGCAGCGATCGTGCCGGTCGCCGTAATAGTGCCTTCTATTGTCGCCTGCCCAGGCGCTATCACAGATACGGTTGGCGCCTGCGACGCATCGTCGGCGGCTGGCGCGCTGCCGGCCTCACCGCCGCGCATCATGAAATAGGCCGCGATGATAATCGCGAGCACAAGAAGGAGCGCACCGCCAACAATAAGGCGGCGTCTCGATTTTGGCGCCCTGCTATCGACAACTTCCGTGTCGGAATCAAAGTTTTCGAGCGTTTCTGAGGTGATCGATCGTTCGTAGTTCATGCTTATACCCTTCGCGAGGTGTATTATACGCATATATCACCGCGCGCAATCCCCCAATATACCCGACGCTCAAGAGGGGCAATGCGCATGTCGATGAGCGACATGGCCCGCCGACGAGGGACATTTGCTTACTCGAGGCCGAAAATACGAATGGGCGACCCGGTCAGAACCGTCGCTGCCCTTTTAATTCGGGCCAGGATCTGACCCTTATCTATTCTATATCAATTGTTTAACGCATCCGTCCGCGCTGGATCATATTGACCCCGCCGAGAAGCACGACCGCACCAATTGTTGCAGTGATCAGATACATTATCCAACCCGCATCGGTAGTCAGAAAACCGGTAACGCTTCCTATCGAACTGCCGATCACGCCGCCAACGATGCCAACAACAATATTCCAGAATATGCCCATCGAGGCATCACGATTCATGACAAGACTCGCCAGCCAGCCGGCAATGCCCCCTAGAATGATCGTCGCAATCCAACCCGGTCCCATGTCTTCCCCTCCATCATGCCGGAACCGCTAGCAAGCAGGTTGCGGCCAGTTATTGTTGGCGAAGTGATAATGGGAAACCGGGTCCAAGCCAACATGGGCATTGGACAATCGGGAGAGTTTCCGAGTTTGAGTGGCTCAATATTTGAGCTGGCGCTCGTATAGATCGCGATAGTGCTGGATGCGGGTTACCCTGAGGCCCTGCATTCCGGAGCGGTCAACCGCGCGCTGCCATGACGCGAACTCTTCCAGAGTCAGGCCGTAGCGCTCGAGCACCTCGTCGATCGTGAGCAGTCCGCCATTTACAGCAGCAACAACCTCGGCCTTGCGACGCACCACCCACCGTTTGGTCTTGGGTGACGGAAGGTCGTTAAGGGTCAACGGCTCGCCGAGCGGGCCGATCACCTGGGCTGGACGGATATCCTGGTTCTCAACCATCTAAATCTCTCGGTCGCCTTCTGCCGCAATTCCTTCGGCAAGTTCATTCATACACTGACTGGAATTTCCATGGCTTAAAGCATCTTGGTTAACAGTCGGTTTGTCTGATTCGATCGAGGTAAAATAGGCCGCAGCAGCATCAGCAAAGCTGGCCCCGCCAAACGGGCCATCCCGGCGCAATTCACGCCGTAACTCGCGCGCAGCGTTTAGCCTTGCGGTTAGCTCTGCCCAAGCGACAGCGCGCAGGGCCGTGCCCTTGCCAACTGGCGTTTCAGCCGGAATCTGGATCTTGCCTTCGAACATCATTGGGCCTCCATAGACCCAAAGTTCTCAAAAACAGGTAAACCGGCAGTTTACCTAAACTTAGCAATATCCCGTGCTGGCCGAGTGAAGGCTGGATTAGCACGACCTCCCCGTGTAAGGGGCGCAGCATCATGGCCAACACCGCCTTTTTTGATACCGGGCTTGATGCTGCGGCGCTTTTCGACTTGCCGAAACCGGCGAGCGAATGCCGCATTGTCGTGGCCATGAGCGGCGGGGTCGATTCCTCCGTGGTAGCTGCATTGGCCGCCGCCAGCGGCGCTGAAGTAATCGGCATTACCCTGCAGCTATATGATTATGGCGCGGCAACGGGTCGCAAGGGCGCGTGCTGCGCCGGCGACGACATCCGCGATGCGCGTGCCGTGGCCGACCGGCTAGGCATTGCACATTATGTCTATGACCATGAAAGCGCATTTCGCGAGGAAGTGGTGGAGCAGTTCGCTGACGAGTACCTCGCCGGAAGAACGCCCGTACCTTGCATCCGTTGCAATATGGGGCCGAAATTCACCGACCTATTTCGGATGGCACGCGAACTGGGCGCAGATTGCCTTGCGACGGGCCATTATGTGCAGCGCATCGTGGGACCAGCGGGGGTTGAATTGCATTGCGCCCTCGATCCCGCACGCGACCAGTCATATTTCCTATATGCGACCACCGAGGCCCAGCTAGAATACCTGCGCTTCCCCTTGGGGGGACTACCCAAGTCAGAGGTCCGCCGCCTCGCCGAGCAGGCGGGCCTGCGAAACGCCCAGAAGCCCGACAGCCAGGACATCTGCTTTGTACCCGACGGCGACTACACCAAGATCGTCAAGTCGTTGCGCCCTGAAGGAGCCGCGCAGGGCAAGATCGTCCACGCCCAGACAGGCGAAGAATTGGGCGAGCATAAGGGCATTATCCATTACACCGTAGGCCAGCGGCGCGGGCTCGATATCGGGGGGCAGCCAGAA
>DMWU01000264.1:0-2925 GCA_003483125.1 Erythrobacter sp.
ATCGATTGTGATGGTGGTGATCTTTTCCGGCGTGTCATGCGCGACAGCCTCAATATCTATGCCGCCTTCGGTCGATACGATCATCGCCACACGGCCCGTCGCACGATCAACCAGCATTGAAAGGTAGTATTCGCTAGCGATGTCGACCCCGTCGGTCACATAAAGGCGGTTCACCTGCTTGCCAGCCTCGCCGGTCTGCACGGTTACCAGGGTATTGCCGAGCATCTCCTTGGCATTCGCCTCTACATCCTCGACCGAATTGGCGAGGCGAACGCCACCCTTCGCATCTGCGCCGAGTTCCTTGAACTTGCCCTTGCCGCGCCCCCCGGCATGGATCTGTGCCTTCACCACATAGAGCGGACCGGGAAGTTGCCTTGCGCCTTCGACCGCCTCTACAACAGTAAGGGCGGCGTGGCCGGCAGGAATGCCGATGCCATATTTCGCGAGCAGCTCTTTGGCCTGGTATTCGTGGATATTCATTTGGGGAAGACATCCTTTGCCTGGATACAAACCGGAATCGTTGCGCTGCGCATAAGCATGGTTTGAGCAACTTGAAAAGTGTCCAATCAGTGTGCAGTGCTTCGGTCTCCTATCATGATAGTTAGCAAACGCCTTGAAGAGATTGTTCGCGAAGCCGGACGGATTGCGCTCAGCCAGTGGCCGGGGCATGGTCATGAGGTTGAAAACTGGGAAAAGCAGCCTGGCGATCCGGTGAGCGCGGTCGATTTGGAGGTGGATCGATTCCTCAAGCGAGAGCTTGGCGCGTTGCTGCCGGCAGCTGGCTGGCTTTCGGAAGAAACTTCAGACCATCCCGAACGGCTTGATCGCGGCCTGATCTGGCTGGTCGACCCGATCGACGGCACGCGCGACTATTTGCGCGGGCGCAGCGGCTGGTGCGTTTCCGTATCGCTCATCAGCGCGGGTAGGCCCCTGATCGGGCTGCTCAGCGCACCTGCTCGCGACGAAGAATGGGTCGCGGTTGCCGGACAAGGCGCAAGCCGCAATGGTAGCCCGCTGGTTGCATCTAGCAGGAGCGAGTTTGCCGGCGCGCGCGTGCCGACCGACAGCCTGCCCAAGCAGGATCGAGATCTTGCCATCGTCGACAAGCCCAATTCGATTGCCTTGCGCATTGCCATGGTTGCGGCTGACGAGGCAGACCTGGTCGCAACGCTGCGATGGGGCTTTGAATGGGATATTGCCGCCGCAACGCTGATTGCGCGCGAAGCCGGGGCAGAGGTGACCGATGCATTCGGGCATCCGCTTGCCTATAATAAGCGTGATCCGCGCGCATTTGGCCTGCTGGTCTGCGCCCCGCAAATCCATGCGGATGCAGTAGAGCGGTTGGCCGAAAGGGCCGCGCGAATCGCGCTTGTCACGAAAGACTAGGGGGCCTTTCCTCAGTAACCTTGGGAAGCCTGCGCGTCGCGCACATCCTGTTCATCGAAAGGGATGATCTTGATTTCGACACGACGATTGCTGGCACGGCCATACCCAGTGTCATTGCTAGCCACCGGCATCGTCTCGCCAAATCCCTGCCAACGCACACGGGATGCGGAGACCCCCTTGGATTGCAGGTAATTCGCCACAGTTTCCGCGCGCCGCTCCGACAATCTCTGGTTGAATTCATAGGAACCCGTCGAATCGGTGTGGCCATAAACATCGACCAGGCTGTTGGGATATTTCCGTAAGTTCTCTGCGATGATGTCCAGTGTCGAACGGAAGGACGGGTTGATCGTAAAGCTGCCTACATCGAAGGTCACATTGTCGGGCAGGTTCAGCAGGATTGCCTCGCCATTGTCGACTTCGGTCACTTCGACGCCCGTTCCTTCGGTCTGTTCGTCCAGCTCCTTGATCTGCTGGTCCATCTTGTAACCGACATAGCCGCCGGCAGCCGCGCCACCTACAGCGCCGATGATGCGCCCGGTCTTGCCGCCGATTGCGCCGCCAAGCAGGCCGCCCACAACCGCGCCACCTACGCCGCCGATGGCCGTACGCGAGACTTTGCGCTCGCCGGTATTGGGATCTGTCACGCACGCACTGGTCGTGAGCAGCGATGCCGCTGCCAGGCTCGTAAGGAATATGCGGGGGCTCTTCATGATATTCTCTCCCAAATAGTTAATCAGCGCATTCGCCGATCCTGGATTAATACAGCATGGCCAGCCTATTACGTAATTCTTGGCTCCTTGGGCACCACCTAGCGTGAAACTGTTTTCTGTGTGCGACAAACAATGTACACTGGCTTGGCCGCGCAATTGTGCTAGCCATGCATGGTGACACCATTTCCATGGCCAGAGTTGATCATCATCGCGGCATTGATCCTGCTCAATGGCGTATTTGCCATGTCCGAACTCGCCATCGTCTCTGCCAAGCCCGCACGCTTGCGTGCCGCTGCAAAAAAGGGGAGCCATAGCGCCAAAGCTGCGCTGGCTCTGGCCGCCGACCCGGGCAAATTCCTTTCGACCGTGCAGATCGGGATCACTTTGATCGGGATTGTTGCAGGCGCATATTCGGGTGTCAGTCTGGGAGATCCCATTGGCGAGCGTCTGGCGCTGTTTGGCCTGCCTGAGGAAATGGCCGGCGATACAGGCTTCGTAGTTGCGATTGCCTTCACCACCTATTTCAGTCTCGTCATTGGCGAATTGGTGCCCAAGCAATTGGCATTGCGCGCGGCCGTTCCGCTAGCCCTGATCATGTCGCGGCCCATGGCTGTGCTTGCGCGAATCGCCGCACCGCTCGTTTGGATTCTCGACACCTCCTCCGGCATTGTGATCCGCATGCTCGGTGTTCGTCCGGGCGGGCAATCTTCCGTAACGGCGGAAGAGCTTCACATGATCTTTGCCGAGGCGACTCGCTCTGGCGTGATCGAGGCAGAACAGCACCAGATATTGGCAGGCGTTGTGCGGCTGGCGGAGCGGCCGGGGCGCG
>DMWU01000264.1:3191-3453 GCA_003483125.1 Erythrobacter sp.
GCGGCTGGCGGAGCGGCCGGTGCGCGAATTGATGACGCCCCGGACAGAGGTCGACTGGATCGATGTGAATTCCAGCGAGGATGAAATTCTCAAGCGGATCGAGGAAAGCCCGCATTCGCTGCTGCCGGTTGCCTACGGATCGCCCGACAATGTGCTGGGCATTACTAAGGTGCGCGAAGTTTTGGCAACACGCTTGGCCGGAGAGCCGATCGTCCTGCGCGAGTTGATGCGCAAGGCTGAGGTGGTTCCAGACCAGCTCGAT
>DMWU01000128.1 GCA_003483125.1 Erythrobacter sp.
GGGATTGCTCAAATAGGCATCGATCAGCGCCTGGCGAAGATCGTTAGCCTGCGCAGGCCCAGACGCCAGCAGGGTGCCGAGAAGCAAAATTGCGTCTATCCGCCGCCCCTGTTGGCGAAATCCGGCCATATTCAGAAACTCCATTCCTTGGGCTTGGCGAACTGTTGAAGAACAGGAATACCAAGCTCTGCGAGCGGCTGCAGGACAAGTGCGCCGCCTACCTTCTTTCCGCTGGCAAGGCGTGTCACGCCATTGGAAATCATACCGGATATGATCCGGCCACCTTCCTCAACGCGTTTCACGAGACTTTCCGGGAGGTCTTCAATCGCGCCATCAACCAGCACAAGCGCATATTTCTTCCGCCCTGGCTTGCCGGTGGCAGCTTCCTCGGCGCTGATCGTGTCAACAGCATCCACTAGCGGACGCACAAGCTCCGCCAGGTAGGAATTGCCATTCTCCACCACGAGCGCTCGTTCTTCCGCGCGGGGCCTCGCCTCGGCCAGCAACATACCATGTACGAGCGGGGATGAGAGGTATTGGCCCTCGCCCAGAGGGATAGACCGATCCATATAGGCGATGTCCTTCGCACCTTCGGGGACGAAGTCTTCGCGCGCGACCGCGTTCATACGGCTAAGAACGAATTCCTCGTTCACGCCGCTTGTGCGCAGTTGGCTATCAATCATGGCTTTGCGAGCTAAGGTCATATCTGATTTGGTCATTTAGAATCTGCCTGCTGTATTACACGGACAATACAGTTCGTCAATTCCCCCTTAGCTTTTACGAGCGCGCCAGCCAAGCGCTTTACTTGCATGGCAAGCGATTGTGGCTTTGACGCTAGGGGCTTTAGCAGATTATGGGCTGTGCAATCGACCGACAGGAGGCAAGTTTCGATGAGCTACATGACGACCATTCGTGAGGACGACCTGATCGAAACTGTGGCCGACGCGCTGCAATATATCTCATATTATCATCCGCTCGACTATATTACGGCGCTGGGCGAAGCATATGAGGCTGAACAGGGTCCGGCCGCCAAGGATGCGATAGCGCAGATCCTTACCAACAGCCGTATGTGCGCCGAGGGACACCGGCCGATCTGCCAGGACACAGGCATCGTCAATGTGTTCATCAAATGGGGGCAGGATTGCCGGCTGGATAGCAAGCGCAGCCTGCAGGATGTAGTCGATGACGGCGTGCGCCGCGCCTACAACCATCCTGAGAACAAGCTGCGCGCTTCGGTTCTTGCCGATCCAGCATTCACGCGCCGCAATACGCGCGACAATACGCCCTGCGTTCTTTCGGTCGAGATGGTCCCGGGCAACACGATCGAGATCGACGTAGCGGCCAAGGGCGGGGGGAGCGAGAACAAATCAAAGTTCAAGATGATGAATCCCAGCGATAACATTGTCGAATGGGTGCTGGAACAGATTCCATCTATGGGCGCGGGTTGGTGTCCGCCAGGTATGTTGGGGATAGGTGTTGGCGGCACAGCCGAACATTGCATGAAGCTCGCCAAAGAGAGCCTGATGGAACCGATCGATATGGCTCAGCTCAAAGCGCGCGGTGCGCAAAATGATATCGAGCAATTGCGAATCGATATTTTCGATGCGGTCAATGCGACTGGTGTAGGCGCGCAGGGGCTGGGCGGCCTTTCAACCATTCTTGATGTCAAAATCCATGATTGGCCTTGCCATGCTGCTGGCAAGCCGGTGGCGATGATCCCCAATTGTGCTGCAACCCGCCACGCGCATGTGGTGATGGATGGAACGGGTCCGACCTATATCGATCCGCCTGATCTTTCCAAATGGCCCAAGGTTAAGTGGGAACCTGACGCCGAGGCGCGACGGGTCGATCTCGACAATCTTTCGGCAGAGGAAGTGGCAAGCTGGAAAGCGGGGGATCGCCTGCTGCTCAATGGCGCCATGCTAACCGGTCGCGATGCTGCGCATAAACGAATCCAGGACATGCTGGCCAAAGGGGAAGAACTGCCGGTCGATTTCAAGGGGCGCGCAATCTACTATGTCGGCCCGGTCGATCCAGTGATGGGCGAGATTGTTGGCCCGGCCGGCCCCACAACTGCGACGCGCATGGACAAATTTACCGAGATGATGCTCGATCTTGGACTACTGGCAATGATCGGCAAGGCCGAACGCGGGCACAATGCCGTTGAAGTGATCAGCAAGTTCAAGGTCTCATACCTGATGGCTGTGGGCGGAGCAGCCTACCTGGTCAGTCGAGCTATCAAAGAAGCGAAAGTCGTGGCTTTCGAGGATCTAGGCATGGAGGCGATCTACGAGTTCACCGTCCAGGATATGCCCGTAACTGTCGCGGTCGATAGCAAGGGCACCAATGTCCACACATTGGCGCCCGCACAATGGAAAGAGCGGATTGAAAAGGAAAAATTGCTTTAGCGCGGACTTTTCGGGATTTTCGCTACTCGACCACGATTCGACTAACCGCCAATTGGAGCCGACCACGGATTCGCCTTGTGAAATAGATAAGGCTAACGCAAAATCATGATAGCGAGCCTTTCAAAAGACGAACGACCAAGCGTTCCATTCCGAATCGTGCTGTATTCGGTGGTGGGCCTGTGGGCGACATATTATGCGCTTGCCTACCTTCGCTGGGAAATGCTGGGCATGGAATTTGCGGGCGAAATGGCACGCCTGCGCGCGATCGTTGTTATAGTCGGCGCGGCAGTCACGCTGGTCCTTTGGACTCTCTTGCGGCTGTTCGATGCGCGGCCGCTCTGGATGAAGGTGGTGGCCGCCCTTGTCCTGGCATTGCCCGCATCCTTGTTGCTGGCCCAAGTGAACAACTATGTCTTCGCCGACATGAACAAGTTCATGGAGCGCTATTACTACGAACAGTATCTGGAGCAGGAAGCCAGGTCTTCGCGGGGCTCTGATGGCCAAGATGCCGGGATCGCCGACCAGCCCGAAGGGCGTGTAATTGGAAGAGGGGTCGAAGTCTTCGACCGCGACGAACTGGCCGAAGAAGAGCGCGAGGAACGGCAGGACTTCCGCCAGATTGACATTGGAACACTAAGTTCGATCGGACCATTGGTCGAAGTCGCGTTTTCGCGTTACTTCATGATGCTGGCCTGGTGCGCGCTTTACCTTGCCTTGCTCACAGGTGAGAAGGCGCGTGCAGCTGAACGGCGAGAGCAGGAGTTCAAGAATGCGGCCAAAGCGGCCGAGCTCCGATCGCTGCGTTACCAGGTAAATCCGCACTTCCTGTTCAACACGCTCAACTCGCTTTCTGCACTGGTCCTGACCGGCAAGACTGAGCGCGCCGAACAGATGATCCAGACAATCTCGCGATTCTATCGTCACAGCTTAGTCGATGATCCGACCAGCGACGTATTGCTGGAACAGGAATTTGACCTGCAGAAGCTCTATCTCAATATTGAAGCGGTCCGCTTCCCCGAACGGCTGCGCTGTGTGTTTGAATTGCCTGACGCACTGGCTGATGCCCGCGTACCGGGCATGATCCTGCAGCCATTGGTCGAAAACTCTGTCAAATATGCGGTTTCAGCCGTGAACAGGCCGGTCACGATCACAATCAGCGCCAAGGAAGAGTTCGATCGGCTGGTGATCACTGTCAGCGATGATGGGCCGGGTGCGCCCGAGCAGGCGGCGCAGGGCTTTGGCATAGGCCTTGCCAATGTGCGCGACCGGCTGGAGGCGCGTTTCGGCCAGGACGTAGTTTTGTCTTCAGCTTCGGTCAAAGGCGGGTATAAGAGCGAAATGCGCATTCCTTTGACCCGCAATGGCTGACGCACAAACACCAGAAGCCCCGCTCCGCACACTTATTGTCGATGATGAGCCATTAGCCGTCGAGCGCGCGCAGGTAATCTGCGCTGAGATCGAGGCAATCAACGTCGTGGGTACAGCAAGCGATGGGGCCGCCGCCTTACGCCTGGTGGATGCCCTGTCACCCGACCTCATCCTGCTCGACATGACCATGCCTGAACTTGATGGGCTTGGCGTGGCGCAAAAGCTTTCCGAGTATGAAAACCCGCCTGCGATCATCTTCGTAACGGCGCATGATGATTTTGCTGTCGAGGCCTTTGACCTCGAAGCAATCGATTACGTCCTGAAGCCTGTTGCCTCGGACCGGCTTGCTCGTGCAATTGAGCGGGCGGTTGCGCGCACGGGAGAGCGCAAGGAAAGTGGGAGCCAGTGGCTTGAGGAGCTGTGGGTCCCGCATCGTTCGGAATTGTTGCGCATTGCTGTAAATGAAGTGCATCGCATCGATGCAGAGCGTGATTATGTCAGGCTTCACGTTTCGCAAGGCGACGGGCAAAGCCGATCTTATCTCTTACTACAGACAATTGCGGGGCTTGAGGCGAAGCTGGACCCTGCCGAGTTTATCCGCATTCACCGCTCAACAATCCTGCGTAAGGAAAACATACGAGGTTTGCGGCATGATGGCCTTGGGGCCTGGTCGGCGGAACTGGATGACGGCGAAGCCTTGAGAATTGGGCGGACCTACCTGCCCAAAGTCAAGGCAATGGCCGGTCGTTGACCGCACGCTGTTGCGCGTCAGCGCAATCCCAAAATAGAAATGCGACCCGGGCCATGGGACTGGTAGCGGCCCGGATCGCATTTTGTTCCCGCTGGGCGGGTAGTTTGTTAGCCGCCAAGGGCTGAGTCTTGGACAACCGAGGCCACTTGAGGTTTCGCGCTGTTGATCGCGACCTCTAGGCAGCGTCGAGTCTCGGCAGACATGAATCTAGAGCCTACGGCAGGCTTGTCAGCCTGACATACCTTGCGGGCAGCTGCGACGATGCGCTTTTCCAGCTTAGCCTGTCCAGCCTTGGAATTTAGGTTAAGGTCGCTGTACGATACTGTGGCTTGAGGCAGTTTCGCTCCTGCAACGGCCGGCACTGCAATCATCATGCTTCCTACGGCAGCTGCCGCAAAAACTCGATTCAACATATCATCCTCCAATTGCGGGTTCTTCGAGTAGGGGGGTGAGAACCAAACGCAGGAAGAGAGATAGGCCGATCAGGATCTGTGTGCATCCGCAGCTCGATTATCGCGCCAACTTGTTCGATCGGTGCTATAGCTCCATGACCAATGCTGGAAACTTACCGATGAACGACCATTCTACACCGATGAGCGTTTACATAATTTTGTAACAATGTTGATCGCGATTCTATTCATTCTGGGAATTGGGAACTTCGCAATGCACAAGGCTGTGCTTGAAAGCGGACATCCGCTGCTCGATAGTTCTCCATGGTTCCTGCATTTGCTTGGCGGCAGAGTTTCGCTGTTTGCAGAATTTCTCATATTGCTTGCAGCCATGCTTCTGGCTCTTGGCGGATGGGCTGCGCCAGTCTGGTTCTACGCCGGCTACTCCTTGCTCAATGCTCTGGCAGCTTGGTTGATCCTGACGGGCAAGGTCTAACTGCTGCATCCAAGGCGCTTCCTTCATCCCGCGAATCTGCTAGGCGCTAGTCTATGGCAAACGACGCATCGGTCTTGTTCCATGTCAGCGACACCCATTTCGGGGCAGACGATCC
>DMWU01000227.1 GCA_003483125.1 Erythrobacter sp.
TTGCCGCCCCACCCCGCCCTGCACCCGGCCGCAGCGGCGCGCGCGCCCAGTGACAGTGCCAAATTCATGTCCGCGCTCGCCCAGCCCTTGGCCAACTTCATCTTCGAGCTCGCTCGGGAAAGGCCCGCTGCCCACGCGCGTGGTGTATGCCTTCACAATTCCAAGCACAAAGCCCGTGGAACTCGGGCCAAGCCCGCTGCCAGCCGCAGCTGTGCCACTGACTGTGTTGGAGCTGGTTACAAAGGGATAAGTCCCGTGGTCGATATCGAGGAGGACACCTTGCGCACCTTCAAACAGGATACGGGCCCCTGCCTTGCGCACTTTTTTCAATCGCTTCCAAACCGGCTGGGCAAATCGCAACACAAAAGGTGCGATCTCGCGCAGATCATTGAGCAGTCGCTCGCGATCGACGGGTGGTTGATCAAAGCCTGCACGCAGCGCATCGTGATGCGCGCAAAGGCGATCGAGCTGCGGTTCCAACTGGTCGAGATGGGCCAGGTCGCAGACGCGGATTGCCCGGCGGCCAACCTTGTCCTCATAGGCAGGGCCTATGCCGCGCCCCGTGGTGCCAATCTTGCCGCTTCCCGCTGCGGCCTCGCGCAATCCATCAAGGTCGCGGTGTATCGGCAGGATTAGGGGGCAATTATCGGCGAGGGCGAGGTTTTCGTCAGTGATCGAAACGCCCTGTGCCTCGACCTTCTCGACTTCCTCCTTCAGCGCCCAAGGGTCAAGAACAACGCCATTGCCGATGACCGAGCGAGTGCCTGAAACAATACCGCTGGGTAGCAGGCTAAGCTTGTAGACCTTGCCATCAATGACCAGCGTATGACCGGCATTATGACCACCCTGGAAACGAACCACCGCGTCGGCACGGCTGGCGAGCCAGTCTACAATCTTGCCTTTGCCTTCATCGCCCCACTGGGCGCCGATCACAGTTACGTTGGCCATGCTTACACCTTTCCCCCTGCCAGGGGGATCCTCATGGTCCTTCAACAGGACTCGACCAAGGGACGGGAATCGAGGGGTACAGTCACCCCGAATGCGCTGCGCGGGTTAAAGGTGCTGCTGCATTTAGTCAAGCAACTCACGCAAGCGGGCAAACAGATGCGTGGCCTTGCCACGGTTTGATTGCCGGATATGTTCGCGAAGAAGCAAGGCCCAGGTGCCCGCCTGAGTCAGGAGTTCGCGAATTTTGCCTGCTGGACCGCGATGTTTCGCGGCCGTTCCGTAAGCGTCAACTGGTCCCACTCAACATTATTGGCATTTAGGAAATCACCGCCATAAACGTGGATCGCGCCCGTTAGCCCATCGACGGGATTGTGAACGGAGTGGATTGCATCTTTGTCGAACCAGCAGGCTTCGCCTGCGACGATTGTCTTGGCGCCGCATGGCTCGATCGAAGTATCGTTTCTTCGCCACAAAATATTGTTCTCGCGGCCCTGGTAAAGGCCGATTGCTGCCCACATGGAATGATTATGCGGCTCTGTGATCAGGTGCGGTGGCCACACGATGTGCACTATCGTGAGGTCGTCATCATTATAGAGGAAATCGATCGCGCCGGATTCAATGCTGTCGATCCATGGAGGGGGACCACCCCAATCCGCAATAAACTTTTCTAGCCTGGCCGCCACTTTCTCCGCAGCATCCGGCCCCGTGGCGGCATTGCTAATTGCATCGACAAAGGCTGACTGGCTGTTCATCAGCTGCGCAGCATAGCGTGACCAGCATTGTCTTCAAGCCGTTCTACGAACCACGGAGCGTGCGCAGCATCGCGCAAGTATTACAGCTCAGCTTGTAGCTATAACGTCGATCTCGACCATTAATTCCGGAAGTGCCAGCGAGCTTACTTCCACGATCGTATCCGCAGGATATGGGGCCGTGAAATAATGGCGGCGCGCCTCCACGATCTTTGGGAAGTTGGCCATATCGGTGAGATAGATCGTCACCTTGACAATCTTGGAAAGATCGCTGCCACCTGCCGCCAGTACAGTTTCGATATTGTCGAATGTCTGCCTCAACTGAGCGTCGAAATCGCCATTGCCCAAGATCTCACCCCTAGGGGAAATCGCAGCCTGTCCCGAAAGAAATATGAGATCACCGACCTTTTGTCCGGGGCAGATCGCATAGGGGGCCAAGGGATCTGGATCGATCTTAATCGGTTGCGCCTTTTCGGACATGTTCGCTTTCCCCCATTCGACTAAATGCTGACAGGCTCCTTGCCCTCCAGCCGGTGCGTGCAGCCAAGAGCTTTCGCATCCTCACTCTCGCCAATCTGCGCAATTGTGCACCAACCGATCGCGCGCAGGCGAGCGGCAGCATCTTCATCGTGGCCAACTGGCAGGTAAAGCTTTTGCGCCGGCTCGCCCTCACCCGTCGCTGTGGCCAGCCTGTCCAGGAACAGGGTGAAGACCGTTGCAGGCTCGTCGCTGCCCTTGATCGCATAGGTGCCGCCGCGGCCAACCGCGCCGCGTACGCCCTCTGCATAGAGCGTAAAGCCGAACCAGCTTTGGTACTCAAATCCATGACGTTCAGTAGGATCAAGGGTGATGCGCGCCCTGCTGCCAAGTCGCCCGGCAACTTGCTCTAGTCCTGAAATCCTGCTCGATAGCGCGCGCCCGGCATCGATGACGCGCAGTTTTTCCAGCGCCTCATCGATCGGCCCGGTGGCATAGAGCAAGGGCAAATATGCCTCGCCGCCCACGGACTTGAGCGCACCCGCATCCTTTGCATCCAACTCTCGGCGAACAGGCTCCGTGGCATCGTCGGATAAGGGCATTGCCTTTTCCGCCAAGGTGTCGACGAGGTCGGGAAGTGTGAAATCGATCGAAATGCCCTTCAGGCCTGCGGCGTCAAGCGCCTCGACCGCCAATGCAACAATTTCACTTGCCGCAGCGACAGAGTCCGACCCGATGAGTTCAGCGCCCAGTTGCAGGCGCTGGCGCGCCGGGTCGAGCTGGTCAGCCTTTATGACTGCAGTCTCGCCACTATAGGCTAGCCGCAACGGGCGTGGGTCATCGGCAAGGCTGGGCGCAGCGATACGGCCGATCTGCGGCGTCATGTCGCTGCGAAGGGCAAGCGTACGCAAACTGGCGGGATCGACAAAGCGGAACATCCGGCGCGTCTTCACCCCATCAGGACCACTTACCATCCTGCCCGACAGCGATTTCTCAAACTCGATCAAGGGAGGACGCACGCGATCATAGCCATGTGCCATGAGCGTATCCAGCGCCGTGCGCATGGCACGCGTGATCTGTTCCGCTTCCCGGGGGAGGCGATCCTGCAGCCCTTCCGGCAAGAGATCATCAGGTTTGGTCATCGCAAGAGCGCTTGCCCCATCCCGGATCAAAATTCCAGCGGCTTGACGAATTTGACGCCTTCAAGCTCGCAGGCCTGCTTGACGACATCCTCGCTAATCGCCTGGTCGACGCTCAACAAAAGCACGGGTTCGCCGCCTGCATCGCGACGGCCCAGGTGGAAGGTACCGATATTGATGCCGTTCTCGCCCAGCAGGGTCCCGATCGCGCCGATAAAGCCGGGCGCGC
>DMWU01000032.1 GCA_003483125.1 Erythrobacter sp.
CCCCGCGAGACGAGGTATGCGTGGAGGAGTGCAGACTTCCCCGGATAGCACCGCTCGAGGGGGTGGCATCCGCGCGCGGCCTAATCACCAAGGAGAACGGCATGCCACCCGCCAGTCGATATCTCAGCGGTTCGGGCGATCATGTGAACGCGGTTCATATCGCCGAGGCGGCGCGCCAGTTCGCGGCGCTTAAGACAGAAGATCCGAAGGTCCGCTTTTCAGGCGGTGAAGTCAGCTTTGATCACTATGTCGAGCTAGGCACACCGTTCGAACTCGCGCTAGCTGGCGAGAGCGAAGGCGCAATCGACCTGAAGCTTACTCAGGCGGGGCACGACTGCACCTCTATCGCGCTACGCATCGCCTGATGCCTCGATCCTCCAAGGCGGAAACCGCCGATCCTGTCCGCCATGGAACAGGCAGAGTGGATTGCCGTCAGGATCGCGAAAGCGCGCCTCACGCCAGTTCCAGCTTTGGTCGGTCGGCTCGGTTTCAAATGTGATCCCACGCTCGCCAAGTTCGGCGAATTTTGCATCCACATCATCCACCTCAAAGTAAAGCATGGCGCTGCTCGGCACATGATCGGGGTCAGTATGGATGGAGAGCGTAGAAGAGCCTGAAGGCAACTCAAAGCGGGCATAAGGCCCCTCAGCATGCACAATCAGCTTGAGGCCTAGGCGCGAGTAGAATTTAACCGATCCGTCAAAATCACGCGTCCCGATTGTAACCTGGTTTAGGTCCATTTTTCGTCCTTTCGAATCATTCAAGAATCAATCGGACATTTGTTTGCAATCTTAACCTAACTTGAGGTCAAGAACTAATTTTTGATCCAGCGCGCGATGAAAAATCCGTCGAGCCCACCGCGACCCGGCATCATACCGGGATGAGTACGCAACCAGCCTTCGGGACCGGGCTCTATCCCTTCCGGGAGCTCCTCTGTCACTATAGGCGCTGGCTCAAGCTTAACGGCAGCGGCCTGTTTCTCGCCTTCCTCGCGTTCGAGCGAGCAAACGGCATAGATCAGCGTCCCACCCGGCTTCAGCCATTGCACCGCGCGGTCAAGAAGTGCGCGCTGCAAATCGACCATTTCCTCAATCTGGCGCGGACCAATCCGATGAAGCACATCGGGGTGGCGGCGGCAGGTGCCCGTTGCGGTGCAAGGTGCGTCGAGCAAGATGGCATCGAATTGATGCTTCGGTTCCCACTCCAGCGCATCGGCGCGAACGGGCGATGCCTTAAGGCCGGTTCGCTTGAGATTATCCTTGAGCAAGCCAAGGCGACGCTTGCTGAGATCGAGTGCGGTGACATTCCATCCCGCCATCGCCAATTGCAATGTTTTGCCACCCGGTGCGGCACATAGGTCAAACACATGACGCCCCTCGCCTTGACCGAGTAGCCTTGCGGGGAGCGACGCGGCCAGATCCTGCACCCACCATGCCCCCTCTTTGAAACCAGCAATTTTCTCTACCGCTTCGCCACGCGAAAGCCGCAAGTGACCGGGCAAATAGCTTTCTGCGCCTAGTCGATTGGCCCAATCTTGTGTCGCACTCGCATCACGCAAAGTCAGATCGAGTGGTGGCGGATCAGCCAAACCAACTGCGATTGCACTGACACGATCACCCCAACGCCCAGCAACGGCTTCTGAAAGGGTCGGAGCCTCCGGCAATGCGACCCCCTTCTTGGTCAGCGTCGAAAACACGCCATGCGCCAGCCGCCTCGGCCCGCCCGCAAGCAAAGGAAGGCCGGTCGCGATCACCGCATGGGGAGGCGTTTCGAGTCGCAGCCATTGGGCCAGCATTAGCCGCAGGACCATGCGCGGCTTAGCATCGTCGGGCAGCGGCTTCTTGGTCGCGCTGTCGATCAGTGCATCGAAATCCGCCAACCAGCGTAGCGCTTCGCTGGCTATGGCGCGCGCAAGGGCCCGATCTGGCTGCTTGCGTACATCACGCAGCGCCCAGCCCTCTGCCTGCTCCAACGTTTCGCCACGCCGCAGCACTGCTTCAAGGAGCTTGAGCGCCGCGCGGCGCGTGAAGAGTCCGGGAGTGCCTGCCATGCCGTGCCCCCTAGCCTCGCTTGAAACTGAGCGCCAGTGCGCGCATCTTATGAGGATGAGCAAGGCCAAACCCAAAAAGGGCTTCAAGAAGCCATCGCATTGGACAAACGATCCTGCGCCCAAGCCAAAAGCGGTCGAGGATGAGGAAAAGCTCAGCCCAACACGCTACGGCGATTGGGAAAAGAACGGCATCGCGATCGATTTCTAGAGTTTCTTGAACGTCACTTTCAGCCCGTCTTTGGGCTGGGGGATCGGCCATGGTTGCCATTTCGGATCATAGCCTTCCTCTATCTCAATCGAATATTGCTGCAGGATCCGCGCCATCAGGATCTTCACTTGCAAATATGCAAAATGCAGGCCCAGGCACATATGCGCGCCTCCGCCGAATGGCACCCAGGCATATTTGTGGCGTGCCTTCACCTTTTCGGGCGTGAAGCGCATAGGATCAAACTTCTCCGGCTCGTCCCAATATTCGGGTGAGTGATGCACATAGTGAATGGCAATGCCCACCATGGCACCCGCGGGGATACGATAACCGCCATACTCGAAGCTCTTGAGCGCACGGCGAGGTAGCGAAGGAACCGGAGGGATAAACCGCAGCGCTTCCTTGAATGCCATTTCGGTCAACTCAAGCTTGCCGATATCATCATAGTCGAGCGGCCGCGGATTGCCCTGGGCATCAAGTCCGCCCGTAACAGCGATAATTTCCTGGCGCAGCTTGTCCTGCCATTCGGGGTTCTTGGCGAGCAGGTAGATAAGCGAAGTAGCGCTCGACGTGATCGTATCATGCGCCGCCATCATCAGGAAATTCATATGGTCGGCCACTTGATCCACCGGCAGCATCGAACCGTCTTCGCGCGTAGCAGTGGCAAACTGGCTGAACATGTCTTGTCCGCCACCTTCTTCCCTACGACGTATTGTTTCCTTGGTGAAAAAGTCGACCAGGAATGCGCGGCCATCGACCCCGCACTTCATCTTGGTGAATGGCAATGGCTTGCGCACGGGTGCGACGGATGCCTGCACCATGTCAACAAACGCGGTGTTGATCTTGTCCGCCTCTGGTCCCCAGGGGATGCCAATGAAACTGTCGGCTGCAAGGTCGAGTGTAAGCTGCTTGATCGCCGGATAGAATTTCATCGGGCGATCAGCCCATTTGACGATTTCCTGCGCAATTCCGCGATTGAGGCTGCCAGAGTAATGACGCATCGGCCCTGGCTTGAACGCAATCGAAAGCGCGCGCCTGTCGACACGGTGATGCTCAAAATCCATCAACATCAGGCCGCGCGGGAATAGCTGGTCCAGGACAGGCCCCCAACCCTGCTCGCTCGAGAATATCTTGTCCCGATCAAACAGCACAAGCTCATTGGCATCGGCACCAACGAGAGCGACATTCCATCCGCCAAATGCCTTGCCCTTGTAGACCGGGCCATAGGTTTCAATCATATGCCGGGCGAAGCCATGCGGATTGGCCAACATGCGGAAGGTATTTCCGACGATGGGCCAACCTGCCTCCCCGGGGATATGATCGAGCGCGTCATCGGGCAGTTTCTCGCCCCAATGCTTGGGAACAAAATCCTGCGCCAGATCGGAACTACCGGGTAACTCAGCCACACTCGCCATCGGGATACTCCTAGGGTGAGAGAATCTCTTACTTACTTAAATGTAAGTAAACCGATCGCCTAAATCCAGCCCGAAAGCTCTCTACGCAGGAGCATTTCCAGCATGTCCATTCCCACAGCCGTATCATTCAGGCAGGAAAGAGCAGCAAACTCCTCGCCACCCGCTTCGCAAAACTGCTCGCGGCCGGCAATGGCAAGTTCCTCCAGCGTTTCGACACAATCGGCGGAAAATCCCGGTGCAAGGATCGCGATCTTGCGAGTACCTGCCCTTGCCTCGGCCATGAGAGTCGTATCGGTCGCAGGCTCCAGCCATTTGGCGCGGCCAAACCGCGACTGGAAAGTGGTGACTATCCTGAAGCGGTCATTGCCGATCTTCTCGCTTAGCAAGCGCGAGGTCTTCATGCAGTGGCAATGATAGGGATCGCCAAGGTCAAAGGTACGCTGCGGCATTCCGTGGTAGCTCAGAAGAAGCAGTTCCGGATCAAACGCCAGGCTGGCCAACTGGCGCTCAACATCCTTGGCAAGCGCGTCGATATAGGCTGGTTCATCATAATAAGGAGGCAGGAAGCGAAGGTTGGGCTGCCAGCGCATCTTGCCCAGTTCTGCATTGACCCGGTCGACAACGCTGGCCGTCGTCGCGGCACAATATTGCGGGTAGAGCGGAACCACCAATATGCGGTCGCATCCGAGGTTCTTTAACTCGTCAAGCTGGGCTCTGATTCCTGGATTGCCATATCGCATCGCATAACGAACATGAGCATGGTCCCCAAGGCGCCGAGCCATGCCTTCCGCCTGGCTGCGCGTAATCGCAGCCAATGGCGAACCGTGATCGGTCCAGACCTTCTGATAGGCCTCTGCGCTCTTCCGTGGTCGGGTATTGAGAATGATTCCGCGCAAGATTGGCTGCCAAACCAGCTGGGGAATCTCAATCACGCGGCGATCGGATAGAAATTCGGCAAGGTATCTTTTTACCGCGGCAGGGGTCGGTTCATCTGGCGTGCCCAGATTCACCAGCAGCACACCAATCTTCCCGCTAGCGACGGGAGGATGGTCGGGCGGAAGGCGTTGGGGTTGCCAGGTCATAATGCACCTGAAAGTAGGGGCAGACGCCTGAGGCGCAAGCCCGTTGCCGAATAAAGCGCATTGGCGATGGCTGGTGCCACGACCTCCACACTCAGCTCACCGGGATCGGCAGGCGACGCATCGCTGGCCACAAATTCGATCTCGATCTCGGGGCTGTCTGCCAGTCGGGGCAGGTTGAGCGATGCGAGGTCCTGCACATCGGGCAGGCCCGCGCTGTAATCAGTGCTACCGCCCATCGCCATGGCCAGGCCGAAAACAAGCCCGCCTTCGATTTGCTGGCGCGCAATGTCGAGGTTGACGATCCGGCCAATATCCACCGCGACAGAGAGGCGCGATACCTGCACTCCGCCTTCTCCCGGTCGCGCACTCGCGATACAGGCGATCCGGCCACCACTCTCGACATCTCCAATCCGATGACATGCTAGGCCCTGCCCACTCTGGTCCGTGCCGCCATCCCATTCGGCAAGGCGGGCGGCGCGCTGCAAGCAATCGGCCAGACGTAAATCGCCGCCCAGCATCGACATACGAAATGATAGCGGCTCCAAGCCGTTACGATTGGCCACTTCGTCTACGAAACATTCGGTCGCAAAGGCAGTGTAGCCATGGGCATTGCCGCGCAGCCGCGCACAAGGAAGGCCGATCTCTACCGGTACATGCTCGATCGTGACATTTGGTATGGCATAGGGCGGCATTGCCCCCTCGCAGGCAAGAACATCCGCCTCGCCCGAACTGTCACGGATAGCGGCCCAACTCGTCTTGTTCTCAAACAGTCGTTGCCCGAACTCCAGATTGCTGGGCGGTGTGACGATTCGTGACTTGAGACCATCTATCCGCGCCTGTTCGCCTTGTGTTATCCGGGCAGTCATCAATATATGCGCCGGCGCTCGTGGCCGATCACACAATATTTCTTGCCAGCGCGACCATATCAATTGCACAGGACGGCCTATTTCACGTGCAATTACAGCAACTTCGATAGCGTGGTCATGATCAAGCCGGCGATCAAAGCTACCGCCCGCAGGCATAGGGTACAGGATGACATCCTCGATCGGCAGGCCAACTGCTTCGGCCGCTGCGAGCCGCGCCTTTTCGGGCGCCTGCGAGGCAAGCCAGAGTTCCAGCTTGCCGACGTCATAACGCGCCGTGGCGCTGGAAGTTTCGAGCGTCGAGTGAAGCGCGGGATCGATTTCGTAGCGAAGGGCAAGATCGGCATTGCCGCCGCTGCTATACCCATCGCCGCGCTCCACAATTGGCTTCGCTTCGCCATAGCGCAGTGCATCGTCGATCTGCTTTTGGATGCTTTCGCTGTCGACGACATGATCGACACTGAAGCGTGGCTGCATCGCCTCTACCGCTTGTTCTGCCGCCCACCAATTTGTCGCAGCAACTGCCAGCCATCGCTTGCCCTCTACGGCACCCACAACGCCGCGGATGCCGCGTGCATTGAACGGGTTGAAATCGGTCAGCTCAGGCTTGTCGAGCGGGCCATGACGAATGGCAGCATAGACCATATCGGGCAGGCGCACGTCGCCCGCGAATTGGAAGGTACCATCGACCTTTGCCGGAAGGTCTAACCGCGGATAGGGAACCTGCCCCTCTACATCTCCGCCCAGCGGATCTTCGCCATAGGGCGCGGTCTTGAGCGGTGGAGGATCTGGCGCATCTTCTTCCGACGCGGCCTGCGCCAATTCGGCAAAACTAAGCCGCTTGTTACCATGGATGATGAAGCCGGCCTCAGCCTCGCATTCTTCCCAGGAGACATCCCATTGCCGTGCAGCTGCCATGGCCAATATGGCGCGCGCCGAGGCAGCCGCATTGCGGCAAGGCTGCGAAAAAGCTTCAAGGCTGGTGCCATCCGCGGTTGCGGTGAAACGCGAGCTCTCGGCGAATCTGCGCGCGATCAACGGGTTCTCACCCTGCACCAAACCGGAAGCAAACGGCATCCACAAAGGAGCCCATGCAGCGGCAAGCGGGATATTCGCATAAGTCCCGCTGACAGGTGCTGGCTCTACGGCAATCTGGCGCCAATCGGCACCCAGCTCGGCCGCAATCACCTGGGGCAAGATTGTGGTGATCCCCTGCCCCATTTCGAGCTGGGGCACGGCAACGGTAATCACCCCGCTACTGGCAATCTTCAGCCATGCATCGAAAGCGTACTCATCGCGCCCGGGCTCAAGCGGGTTCGAGAAACTGCGCGGGAACAGCGTCCACGCCACGATAACCCCGCCGCCTATTGCAGCTCCTGCCAACAACCCGCGGCGGGTTATCTCCATCCTCAGGCGGCCTCTTGCATCTAATCATTGAGCCAGCTGGCAATTTCCTGCGCGATCTTGCCAAAGGCTGCGCCTCCTTCGCCCTCTACTGCGGCAGGCGGTACGCCCGCATCGCCACCCTCGCGGATCGGCAAGGCAAGCGGAATACGGCCCAGGAAGGGCATGTCGACGCCCTGCGCGACCCTTTCGACCCCGCCCTTGCCAAATGGATCGCTCAATTCGCCGCAATGCGGACATTGATAACCGGCCATATTCTCGACCAAGCCAATTATCGGCACATCGCCAGCTTCGAACAATTGTCCGGCCCGCGCCGCGTCGATCAGTGCCAGGTCCTGCGGGGTTGAGACGATTACAGCCCCGTCGGGCTTATGCTTTTGCAGCATGGAGAGCTGCACATCGCCCGTTCCCGGCGGCAAATCGACGAGCAATAGATCGACGTCTCCCCATTCGGCATCGATCAATTGCGACAAGGCATTTCCTGCCATGGGGCCGCGCCATGCCAATGCCGGGGTCGGTTTGACCAAGAATCCCATCGAGAGCACGGGCACACCATATTTGCTTGGCACCGGTATCAGCTTTTCGCCTTCGGCCTCCGGCTTTGCGCCTTCATTGCCAAGCAATTTGGGCTGCGAAGGGCCATAAATATCGGCATCAACAATACCGACCTTGTGCCCCATTTTTTGCAGTGCGACTGCCAGATTGGTGGTGAGAGTGGACTTGCCAACCCCACCCTTGCCCGATCCAATGGCCACAATACGGCGGCGAATACGGTCACCCATCATGGCCACGCGCACTTCACCCACATCGTCTAACGCACCCAGGATATCGGTAGCCGCTTGCTCGATATCCTTACGCTGAGAGCCGCTCAAACCGCTCGCATCCATTACGACTACGGCGCGATTTTTGACCATGCGAGCAGATTTGACGCGTGCAGCGATCGAATCCGGCAAATGGCCTATCAAGTCTTCCTGATCCATCATTCAGCGCCTTCTCACATCAAATTCCCATACGCCACCCCTGTTTTTCGCCGCAACGCTTCCTATAAGAGAGTCATGCGCATCTTATTTGGACTTAGAGAGAGGATAGGTCTGGCAATGGCCGGCAAGAAGAACCCATGGGGTGGTGGCGGAAACGATGGCGATCCGCCTGAGCAGGGAAATGGGGATTCGGGCCCATCCGACGGTGGAGACAGCGACGGGCCACGCAATCCCTGGTTGCCTAGTGGCGGCAAGGGCAGCTCGGGCGACGGGCGCCGCTCTGCCAATA
>DMWU01000260.1 GCA_003483125.1 Erythrobacter sp.
CCGCCAGCTTTTTCGATTGCCTCTTCGGTAGTGAGGCCAACTCCCGCAATCTCGGGCCAAGTATAGACTACACCCGGGATTATATCGTGGTTCACGATGCCCGTCTGGCCCGCCACATTCTCTGCACAGGCAATGCCCTCATCCTCCGCTTTATGCGCCAGCATCGGGCCGGGCACGACATCGCCAATTGCCCAGACTCCGGGAGCCGAAGTGCGGAACTCGTGGTCAATCTCGATCTGGCCGCGCTGGTTGGTCTCAAGGCCGATATTTTCAAGGCCCAAGCCCTCGGTATTTGGGCGCCGCCCGATAGATACGAGGACGCAATCGGCATCCATGGTCTCTGTCTCGCCGCCTGCTGCCGGTTCCAGCGTGAGCGTGGCCTTGTTGGCTTTGACTTTGCAGCCAGTGACCTTGGTTGCGAGCTTGAGCGTCATTCCCTGTTTCTTGAAGATGCGCGCAGCTTCCTTGCGTACATCGCCGTCCATGCCGAGCAGCAGCTTGTCTAGAAACTCAACCACGGTCACTTCCGCACCGAGGCGCCGCCATACACTGCCAAGCTCCAACCCGATCACGCCGCCGCCAATGACAACCATCTTCTTGGGAACCTTTTTCAGCTCGAGTGCGCCGGTAGAATCGACAACCACCTGCTTGTCATTGTCGACCTCGACACCCGGCAGGGGGGTGACAGACGAGCCCGTGGCGATAATCACGTTTTTCGCCGTGACGTTTTCCTTGCCAACCTTGACGGTATGCGCGTCCTGGAAGACGGCATGGCCTTTCTTCCAATCAACCTTGTTCTTCTTGAACAGGAACTCAATGCCCTTGGTGAGGCTACCGACGGCGTCCAGCCTTTGTGCATGCATCTTATTTAGGTTAAGCTTCGGCTTCACCTCCACGCCCATTTCTTCCATTGATCCGCTTGCTGCGGCTTCGAAATATTCCGAGGCGTGGAGCATCGCCTTCGATGGAATACAGCCAACATTGAGGCACGTGCCGCCCAGTGTTTCGCGACTTTCCGCGCAGGCGGTTTTCAGGCCCAACTGCGCTGCGCGAATAGCGGCCACATAGCCGCCCGGTCCGGCACCGATAACCAAAAGGTCGTAATCGTAATCAGGCATCTTGCAGTCCTTAAAGGTCAATCAGCATCCGAGTGGGATCTTCAATCGTTTCCTTGATTATCTTGAGGGCGGTTACCGCCTCGCGGCCATCGATCAGGCGATGATCATAGGTAAGCGCAAGATACATCATGGGGCGGATTACGACTTCGCCATTCACGGCTACCGGTCGATCTTCGATCCGATGGAGGCCTAGAACGGCGCTCTGTGGCGGATTGATGATCGGTGTCGACATCAGCGAACCGAATACGCCGCCATTTGAAATGGTGAAGGTACCGCCGCTCATATCTTCGATGGTCAGAGTACCTTCCTTGGCACGCTTGCCGAAGTCGGCAATATCCCGTTCTATCTGCGCAAAGCCCTTCTTGTCGCAATCGCGCACGACCGGAACAACTAGCCCGTTGGGCGCTGAAACCGCGACTGAGATATCGACATAGTCGTGATAGACGATCTCGTCACCTTCGATATAGGCGTTGACCGAAGGTATATCTTTCAGGGCAAGGCAGGCTGCTTTTGCGAAGAAGCCCATAAAGCCTAGCCGGATGTCATGTTTCTTGGCGAAGAGGTCCTTATATTTGGTCCGCGCCTCGATCACCGCTGTCATATCGATATCATTAAATGTCGTAAGCAGCGCAGCCTCTTCCTGCGCACCTTTCAGACGCTTGGCGATGGTTTGGCGCATACGCGTCATTTTGACACGTTCGACATTGCGGGCGCCTGAGGGTGCTGGCGCAGGCGCGGCTGGTGCAGGTGCGGGCGTTGGGGCAGGGGCGGTCTCGCCAGCTTGCTTCGCCTTGGCGGCGGCGATCACATCTTCCTTGGTAAGCCGTCCATCCTTACCCGTGCCCTTGATGGTTGTTGGGTCAACGCCATGTTCCAGAACCGCGCGGCGAACAGCAGGTGACATTGTGATTGCCGTATCGCCGCCATCAGCCTCCTCGGCTGCCGGAGTAGGGGCAAGGGTCGGAGTTGACGCAGCAGCGGGCTGTGCGCTCGCGCCTTCTTCAACTAGCGCGATCACAGCGCCTACCTCTACCGTATCACCCACAGCGACCTTATGCTCACTCAGCACGCCTGCGACGGGTGAAGGAACATCGACAGCGACCTTGTCAGTCTCAAGGCTGGCAATTGGTTCATCTACCTCCACGGCATCGCCCGGCAGCTTCAACCATTCGCCAACTGTGGCTTCGGTTACCGATTCACCCAGGGTTGGGACTTTGATTTCACTGGCCATAATATTGAATCCTTCAGGCCTTCTTCTTTGATCTTGGTTTGCTTGCCGGCTTCTTCTCGAGGCCAAGTGCGTCGCTCACCAGTTTCTGCTGTTGTTCGATATGTTTGCTGGCAAAGCCGGTGGCAGTGGATGCAGAGGCATCACGCCCGGCATATTTCGCACGCATCCCCCCGTGCCCAGCGGCATTAAGCGCTTCTTCGATCTGGCTTTCGACGAAGAACCATGCACCATTGTTCTTTGGTTCTTCCTGGCACCAAATCACTTCTTCAAGAGATGTCATGCGCTTCAGTCTGGCCGCTAGAGGCTCTCCAGGGAAAGGATAAAGCTGCTCGATCCGCACGATCGAGACATCGTCCAGCCCTTCTTCATCGCGCTTCTCGATCAAATCATAGGCGACCTTGCCCGAACACAGGACGAGGCGCTTGATTTTCTTGTCTGCGATCTCTGTCGTGTCGGACTTGATCCGCATGAAGTGATGATCGCCCAGGAACTCATCCGCATTGCTCTTCGCAAGCGGGTGACGCAGCAACGATTTGGGCGTCATGATCACCAAAGGCTTGCGGAAAGTGCGCAGCATCTGGCGACGCAGCAGGTGGAAATAGTTTGCCGGGGTCGTGACGTTGCAGACCTGGATATTGTCGCTGGCACAAAGCTGCAGGAAGCGTTCGAGCCGTGCCGAGCTATGCTCTGGCCCCTGGCCCTCATATCCGTGCGGCAACAGCATCACGAGGCCGTTTGCGCGCAGCCACTTCACTTCCCCTGCCGCAATGAACTGGTCGATCATGATCTGGGCGCCATTGGCAAAGTCGGCAA
>DMWU01000235.1 GCA_003483125.1 Erythrobacter sp.
ATCATGATGCTCGGCGCATTGGTATTGCCGCTGACAAGCCTCGGCATGATCGACGCATCCGCCACCCACAAACCATCGACACCGCGCGCTTTCAGCTTGGGATCAACAACTGAATTTTCGTCTGCTCCCATGCGGCAAGTGCCAACCGGGTGATAGACGGTATCGGCGCGGTTACGGATCAGTTCATCGAGTTGTGCATCATCATTCAGGTCGATCGGGTGGCGATCTACAGGTTGATAATCTGACAGAGGCGGTGCATCGACTATCCGGTGCGACAGCCGCACGCCCGCGCGCATCACAGCAAGGTCTCGCTCGTCATCGAAGAAATTGGGGTCGATCCGCGGCGCATCCGCGGCATTGGCAGAATTTAATTGGACCGTTCCGCGGCTTTCAGGGCGAAGCACGCATGCATGGAGGGAGAAACCATGGCCATTCACCTTTTCCCTGCCATGATCTTCGAGGACAGCTGGCACAAAATGCCATTGCACGTCGGGCACGGGCGCATCGGGCATTACCTTCCAGAAACCGCCGCTTTCAGCAAAGCAGGTCGTCATAATTCCGGTCCGCTTGCGACGATGCTCCACAATCGCCTTGACCATACGCCAGGTACCGGCGAGCGAATTACCAAATGGCTCGGTCGACTTGGTCTGCCAGCCTGAGACGTAGTCAATATGGTCCTGCAAATCGGCACCGACTGCGGGCTTGTCCAGCACCACATCAATTCCATGCTGCCTAAGGTGATTGCCTGGACCAATTCCGGAAAGCATCAGGATTTGCGGGGAGTTGAAAGCGCCCGCCGACAGTATAACGCCGTGGCGCGCCTTTACAGTTTCGCGCTTCCCTCCACGCTTAATTGCGACGCCGGTTACGCGGCCATCCTCAATCACAAGCCTCTCGACCAAAGTGCCGGTTCGGATGTCGAGGTTCGGTTTGCCGCGCAATGGTTCGACATATGCGCGTGCAGCTGACCAGCGTTCGCCATCTCTCTGCGTTACTTGGTAGAGGCCGAACCCATCCTGACGTTCGCCGTTGAAATCAGCATTTCTGGGCAATTGCAGATTCGCGGCGCTCTCAACAAAGGCATTGCTAGTGGGGTTTGACCACTTTTGATCGGATACAGATAAGGGGCCATCTCCCCCGTGAAATTCATTGCCGCCGCGGACATTGCTTTCGCAGCTTTTGAACCACGGCAGGACATCGTCATAGGCCCAGCCAGTACAACCCAGCGCAGCCCAGTTGTCATAATCCCAGCTATTGCCCCGGATATAGACCATGGCATTGATTGCGCTTGAACCGCCCAATCCCTTGCCGCGCGGCTGATAGCCGGTCCGGCCGTTGAGTCCCTTTTGCGGAACGGTCTCGAAACGATAATTGGCGTTCTTCAGCAAGAAGGGAATGAACCCCGGCGTTTTCACAAGGAGGTTGTTGTTGCGGCCACCAGCCTCAAGCAGGCAAACCGATTTGCTTCCATCTTCAGCCAGCCGACCGGTCACGGCGCTGCCTGCGCTGCCACCACCGATTACGATATAATCGAAACTGTCCATTTTCTCTCCCTTTTGCAGGAGAGTGTTAGGCGGGCTTTTCGTGGCCCGCAATCGGGTTTTCCGATGAAATGATTTCTTTTGGTTCCTGTTCGGCCAACCAGCGTTCGCGGATCATGTCTGAAGTTTCGCGGCTGCCATCATGCGTCCAACCCGGTTCTCGCCACAGATAGCTCCACTTATGCCGCCAGGGTGCGCACCAAATATCCTGCAGCATGCCGATCCATTCGTGAAAGACGGCCCACAGCAGGTTAAAGCTGCCCAATTGCTTGACGATTCCATAGTGGATTTCTTCTTCGTCAGTCTCCGGCTCGAATGTGCCGAACATCTTGTCCCAGACGATGAATACACCTGCATAGTTGCGATCGAGATAGCGCGGATTGGTGGCATGGTGCACGCGGTGGTGGCTGGGCGTGTTCATCACCGCCTCGAACCACCGCGGCATCTTGTCGATAGCCTCTGTATGGATCCAGAATTGGTAGATCAGGTTGAAGCCGCCGCAAATGGCGATCATCGCGGGGTGGAACCCAAGCAGAACCAGCGGCAGCGTAAACACCAGACGAAGCGTAAATTGCCCTGTCCAGGTCTGCCGCAGCGCAGTCGATAGGTTATAATGCTGGCTCGAATGGTGGTTCACATGTGCGGCCCAGAACCAGCGGATACGGTGGCCGGCGCGATGCACCCAATAATAGGCCTTGTCATCAAGCACGAAACAGATTGCCCATGCCCACCAGTCCCAGCCGATATCGAACAGGCGGAATTCATATGCCTTGAAAAATATAAAGATCGCAAAGCCGCCGAACAATGCACTCGCGATTGTCGAACCCAATCCAAAACTCAGTGAGACTAGCGTGTCCTTGGGTTCATAGGCTTCGGGCCGATGCTTCCTTGCCCAGATCATTTCGATCAGGACGAGCAACACAAAGCCAGGAACGGCATAATCTATCGGTGAAAAATCAGGCATTCCTTGCGCCTCTTAGCGCTTTGATCCGGTTCGCCCAATCCTCGCTGTCGACCAGCTTCAGTTTGACGGTACCAAACCTGCGCTCGCCCGGGTCAATCTCGAGCGCGCCATTACTTGCTTCCGCATCGGACTTTGCAGTGAGAACGCGCCCTGAAAAATGCGAACCATGCCGCTTCATCACCAAGACGCGGTTATTGCTGTCGGCAAGAATTGCGCCAGCGCCATCGGCATCAATGGCGCAATCGACCGGGTCGAACCCATAGCTAACCTCGCCTGCCAGTTTCTTGGCCTGATCATGGGATTCAATGTGTGGCCTGCCACCAAGGCCCATCCAATGGGCCAGCGCGGCAAGCAACAAAATTGCCACCAGGAAACCGCCAAATTGCAGGAGTGCACCGTCTGAAATCATATCAAAAGGGGATTGGCATGTTCGCGAGCCTGGGGCAAGCATGGGCAGAGGAGAATTTTGAAGATGAAGATATTTGCCAGCACGCTTGCTGTTTTAGCTCTAGGTGCAGCACCTTTGATGGCGCAAAATACCGATCCGGTTAAGGCCGTTGAAGACCAGCAGGAAAGAACCGAACGCGTTGCCCAACAACTATGGGATTGGGCGGAGCTGGGATACCTCGAATCGCAATCGAGCGGATTGCTGATGGAGGAGCTTTCCACCGAGGGCTTCAAAATTGAAACCGGTGTTGCAGGTATCCCGACCGCTTTCATTGCCAAATGGGGTGAAGGCGGGCCGGTGATTGCCATCCTGGCCGAGATGGACGCGCTGCCAGGCATCAACCAATCATCTTCATCCAGCCGCGACCCGGTCGACGGCAAGCATGCAGGCCATGCCTGCGGACATAATCTGTTCGGTGCGGGATCATTGACGGCGGCAATAGCCGTGCGGCGGTGGCTTGAGGCGACAGGTACTCCTGGACGAGTGCGGCTCTATGGCACACCGGCAGAAGAAGGTGGCTCGGGTAAGGTCTATATGACGCGTGCGGGTCTGTTTGATGATGTCGACATCGCAATTCACTGGCACGCGGATGATGAGAATTCGGCAGCCGCGCAGACCAGCCTTGCCAACCGTTCGGCCAAATTCCGCTTTACTGGCATTTCTGCGCACGCCGCAGGCGCTCCTGAAAGGGGCCGTTCGGCCCTCGATGGCGTCGAGGCCATGAACGCGATGGCGAATATGATGCACGAACACATGCCGCAGCGCGCACGCATGCATTATGTTATCACCTCAGGCGGGAGCGCACCCAACGTCGTCCCCGATTTCGCTGAAGTATTCTATTATGTCCGCCATCCAGATCCCGAAGGCGTCGAAGCGATTTGGGCGCGTTTGGAAGATGCCGCACGCGGTGCTGCAATCGGCACCGGCACAAAGGTCGATTGGGAGATCATCCACGGCAACAATCCGCTGCTGGTAAACGAGCCCCACCAGCATGATCAGCCCCACCAGGGGCAGCATCTGCAGCATGTTATATATACTGAGGAGGAGCTGGCTTGGGCGGCAGAGATCCAGCAATCACTGGGCGATGCGGCCAAGCCGCTGGAATCGGCGGCGCAAATCCAACCTTACGAGAAGAGCCTGGGCTATGGATCAACCGATGTGGGCGATGTTTCCTGGGCGACACCTACTGTTGGTGTCCGTACAGCCACTTGGGTGCCAGGAACCAGCGCGCATAGTTGGCAGGCTGTGGCAGCAAGTGGGTACTCAATCGGGCACAAGGGCGCCCAACAAGCGGCCAAGGCTATGGCGCTAATGGCGGCAGAGCTCTTTTCCAATCCGGAGCTTCGCCAAGCTGCGCGAGCAGAGTTCGACGCTGCGAGGGGTGAAGGCTATCAATACCGATCGCTGCTTGGCGATCGTGATCCGCCGCTCGATTATCGAAAATAGCGGGCGCTAGCTCTTCGCCTGCGCGGCCAGCATATCCATTGCCGGGCGTACGGGGCTGGTATCGTATCCTGCATTGTGTGCAGCCTCGGCGATAGATTCGGGGTCCGCTCCTGCGCGCGCCTGCGCAAGCGCCCAAAGCAAGGTCGAGCGGGTGCCGCTCCTGCAATAAGCCAGAACGCCGCCTTCTGCGGCGTCAAGCGCATCCTGCATCGCGGCAACCTGTGGCTCGCTGAAGCCGGTATGTGAGATTGGAATCGCCAGATAGTCTAGCCCGGCCGCTTTTGCTGCCGCTTCGATCTCGGGACCCTGCGATTCGTCAGGAGCCTCACCGTCGGGGCGGTT
>DMWU01000184.1 GCA_003483125.1 Erythrobacter sp.
CGCGTCGAACAGGCAACACGCTCTCGCTGTCGCTCAACAGCAGAACTCGCGAGCTGATGCTGCCGACTTCGAGCACGCGACCGACAATCCCGCGCATTGACCTTACAGCCATGCCGACCTCAACACCCTGGCTACGTCCCGCACCAAGGTAAGCAAAATGGCGCCCGCTTGTGGATGTAGACCCAATTAGCTGTGTCACTGTGACAACCTGGTTTTCATCCTGGTCTAACTGCAGCAATTGCTTGAGTTCACGATTTTCCTGCGCAACTGCCTCGAATTCTTGAAGCCGGATGCGCGCCAGTTCCACTTCCTCGCGCAATTCGGCATTCTGGGTGCCAGCACGCCAGAAGGCCCTGATTTCATCAAGGATTTTTGTCGAACCTGATCGTGTATCTGCCACCAGCTCACCGGGTGGAGCAGCGACATCGCCCGACACGCTTCGCAGACCTGAGAAGGCACCGGGATTCAATAAGGATATACCCAGCAGGACTGCGCCAATAAGCGCGCCGATCACGGCAAGCGCATATCCGGTAAAAAGGGAATACTGCGCCTTGCGCGAATGGCCTGATCGCCGAGAGGAGTTCGGCGCCACGGCCTTAGGCCGGCATCAAGACGCCGCGATAGATCGGCTCTTCCATCGCGCGGCCTGTGCCAACTGCAACGCATGAAAGCGGATCTTCGGCAATACTTACCGGAAGGCCCGTTTCGTTGCGGAGATACTCATCTAGTCTGCGGATCAATGCACCCCCGCCGGTTAGCACGATGCCTTGATCGACAATATCTGCAGCAAGTTCGGGTGCCGTATTCTCCAGTGCGATCCTGACGCCTTCAACGATGGCGCCGATCGGTTCTGACAGGGCCTCCGCGATATGTCCCTGGTTGATGGCGATTTCTTTTGGAACGCCATTAACAAGGTCGCGGCCCTTGAGCGTGAAGGTCTCACCAACGCCATCTTCGGGGACGACCGCAATTCCGTAGTCCTTCTTGATCCGCTCTGCAGTTGAATCGCCAATCAGCAAATTATGGTGTCGCCTGACATAGGAGATAATTGCCTCGTCCATCTTGTCACCGCCAGTGCGTACCGAGGTGGTATAGGCAAGACCACGGAGCGAAAGCACGGCAACCTCAGTTGTGCCGCCACCGATATCGACCACCATCGAACCCACCGGTTCTGTCACTGGCATATCGGCACCAATAGCTGCCGCCATCGGTTCGAGGATCAAATAGACTTCGGATGCACCTGCATTTGAGGCCGCGTCGCGAATTGCACGCTTCTCAACCGAGGTGGCACCTGATGGCACACAAATCACGATTTCCGGGTAACGAAACAGGCTGCGTTTGCCATGCACTTTGCGGATGAAGTGCTTTATCATTTCCTCGGCATATTCGATGTCGGCAATCACACCATCGCGCAGCGGACGGATCGTTTCGATGGAATCGGGCGTCTTACCCATCATCATCTTCGCGTCGTCACCCACGGCCTTCACCCGCTTGATGCCATTGATCGTCTCAATCGCGACGACAGAGGGCTCATTCAGGATTATCCCCTGGTCCTGGACGTAGACCAGCGTATTCGCCGTGCCGAGATCGATCGCCATGTTGTGCGACCCGAATTTGAGAAGGTTAGAAAAGAAACTCATTACTTTCTACGGTCCGTGGATACTCAGGTTCTAGGCGCGGTTTTACCGCGGCGAGACGAACCCGATTGTGACAGGTTGTGCATGCTCTAACGATTGGAGCACCAAAGCCCAAAATAATTGTTTAAAGCAAGGGGTATTTTTCACCATCGGCCTCGAATTTGTCGCTTCTGGGCGCTAGGTTCACGAATATGCCGCAAATCCGCCGCCTCCCTGACCATTTGATCAACCGCATTGCGGCGGGCGAGGTGGTTGAACGGCCCGCTTCCGCGCTAAAGGAATTGGTCGAAAACGCCGTCGATGCAGGCGCGCGCAGGATTGATGTGAAGCTTGTCGATGGCGGGCTTAGAAGGATCGAAGTAAGCGACGATGGCTACGGAATGTCGGCAGAACAATTGTCTCTGGCTCTTGAGCGCCATGCGACGTCGAAACTGCCGGACGAAGCGATTGAGCATGTCGCTACACTAGGTTTTCGTGGAGAGGCGCTACCCTCCATTGCCAGCGTGGCGCGCATTACCATCGAAAGCCGGGAGAGCGGCTCTGATGAAGGCTGGCGATGTGTTGTCGATCATGGAGAGTTGGTGGAAGAGGGACCGGCGGCGCTCCCACCTGGAACACGCATCCGTGTCGAAAACCTGTTTGCCAAGGTCCCCGCGCGGCGAAAATTCCTGCGAACGCCCCGCAGCGAATATGCCGCGTGCCATGATGTGGTCCGGCGTTTGGCAATGGCCCGTCCGGACATTGGTTTTACCTTCCATCATGGCGAGCGGCGCATTTTCGGCCAACAATCAGGTGAAAGCCTGGCAGACCGAGTTTCGGGCGTAGTTTCGCGTGAGCTGAAGGAGAACAGCGTCGAGATTGATCTCGAGCTCGGGGAAATGCGGCTGACCGGGATTGCAGGTTTACCTACTTTCAATCGAGGCGTTGCTGATCACCAATATCTTTTCGTGAATGGTAGGCCGGTCAAGGATCGTTTGCTGATTGGTGCGGTACGCGGTGCCTATTCGGATATGCTGGCGCGAGATCGGCATGCGGTGCTTGCGCTATTCCTTGATCTGCCGCCCAAAGAAGTCGACGTGAATGTCCATCCCGCGAAGATAAAGGTGCGTTTCCGAGATGCCAATGGCGTACGCGGATTTATCGTTTCTGGCCTGCGGCTGGCCTTGGCGGCATGTGACAGGCGTAGCGCATAGCCGCCGGATGCGAGCGCCATGGGCAAGTGGCAGCAGGCGCCGATGGCATCGGAAGAGCCTGCTCCTGCTTTGCGTTCGATATTTGCCGGCCGCGACTGGACCCACCCAAAGTTAAGGGTGAGCGAGGCGGGGCAGACTTGGCGCGGCTACGAGGAAGAGGTGATGGCTGCGCCCCAGGGCCGCGCTGAAGAAGCCGAACCAATTTCTGAAAAGGATGCCGACTTTCCTCTTGGAATTGCACGTGGCCAGGTGGCCAACACCTATATCGTCGCCGAAACCAGGGACGGCCTGATCCTGGTTGACCAACACGCGGCGCATGAGCGGCTTGTGCTTGAAAGGCTTCGAGCAGCCGGGGCAGGGGAGGCTGCAGCGCGCAGCCAGGCATTGCTTGTCCCAGACGTTGTGGAAATAGATGAGGCAGATTGCGATCGCCTGGAAGAGGCGGCAGATGGTCTGGCGAATTACGGGCTTGCTATCGAACGTTTCGGTCCTGCAGCCATGTTGGTGCGTGCATTGCCGCATGCGTTGGGAAAGGCTGAACCGGCCAAGCTGCTGCAAGATGTTGCTGACGACATTGCCAAGCATGGCAAGAATGAAGATTCAGGCGCTCTGTTGCTTGGCGAGAAGATTGAGCATGTGCTGGCGACCATGGCGTGCCACGGATCGGTTAGGGCAGGGCGCGTCCTATCGGTGGCGGAGATGAATGCGCTGCTGCGCGAGATGGAACGCACGCCACGTTCGGGCCAATGTAATCATGGCCGCCCAACCTGGGTCAAACTATCAATGGACGATGTAGAGAAGCTGTTCGGGCGGCATTAGGAACCCCTATTTGCCCCGGTATCAGACGTTGAACTTGAACAACATGATATCGCCGTCTTGCACCAGATATTCCTTGCCCTCTTGGCGTAATTTGCCTGCTTCGCGGGCAGGTCTTTCACCGCCAAGCTCGATATAATCCTCGTAAGAGATCGTTTCGGCGCGGATGAATCCCTTCTCGAAATCGGTATGAATTTCTCCGGCCGCTTGCGGTGCTTTAGCGCCGGTCCGGAAAGTCCAGGCGCGTGCTTCCTTCGGTCCTGCGGTGAAGAATGTTTGCAGGCCTAGAAGAGTATAACCGGCACGGATCACCCGGCTAAGGCCGAATTCGTCCAGACCCAGCTCGGCGAGATATTCTGCGCGATCCTCTGCGTCCATTGCCACGAGTTCGGCTTCTATGGCTGCGGAAACTACCACGGCTTGTGCGCCCTCAGCCGCAGCCTTCTCGAAAACCTTGGCGGACAACTCGTTGCCATCTGCCGCATCCTCTTCGGCAACATTGCAGACATAGAGGACCGGCTTAGCAGTGAGCAACTGTGCCTGCTCAAACAGCCGTGCCTCTTTATCATCTTTAGGTTCGGTCAGCCGAGCGGGCTTGCCGTCACGCAGCAAATCTAGTGCCTGTCCCAGCACGCTGGCGAGGATTTTGGCTTCTTTGTCGCCGCCAGTGGCGCGTTTTGCCGCTGCAGGCACGCGTTTCTCGAGGCTTTCGAGATCGGCCAACATCAGCTCTGTCTCGACAACTTCGGCATCCGCGATCGGATCCACCTGATTGGAAACGTGCTGGATGTCGTCATCCTCGAAGCAGCGCAGTACGTGAACAATCGCGTCAACCTCGCGAATATTCCCGAGGAACTGGTTTCCAAGTCCTTCGCCCTGGCTGGCGCCTTTGACCAATCCTGCAATGTCGACAAATGCCAGCTGGGTGGGGATTACCTTGGCCGAATTTGCGATGGCAGAGATTTTCTCTAGCCGTTCATCGGGTACCGCGACCTGCCCGACATTTGGCTCGATCGTGCAAAAAGGATAGTTCGCTGCCTGCGCGGTCTGCGTCTCAGTCAGTGCATTAAATAGGGTGGACTTGCCCACATTGGGAAGGCCCACGATCCCGCAACGGAAACCCATCGAAAACTCCGGAATAGAATGTTGGCGCGCGCCTTAGCTGGGAAGGGCGGCCAATGCCAGTCAAACTCAACAATTGTATGCTAGCGGTGATAAACGGCTTTAATCCAAGGGCCAAAGGGTGAATTGCCAAGCCATTGAACTT
>DMWU01000161.1 GCA_003483125.1 Erythrobacter sp.
CCAGGAGATGTGATTGCTGAAGTCTGGGACAGGCTCGTCGAAGGCTCAATCGCATATGAATTCGAAGAGTGGGACAGGTTGCGCGACTAAGAACAAGTGTCACCCAGGAAGGCTTTAAGCCTAGCAACTTTCTTGTCGCTATCCGGGGTCTTTACGCTGCGGGCCATGCCCTCGATCTTCTTGGTCCAGCTGGCGATCTGTTTCTCGGCTCCACCTTTGTCCGTTGGACCGCAGGGTAGGAAGCGCACTGGCTTGAAGCCGCAGAATCCCAGTACCTGCTTCTTCCATCTCTTGATCAGGGCATTGCCATACATCAGGCGCAGGAAGAATGGCGGTGTATCCATCGTGGCAAATACATCGGCCGATCGTCCTTCCAATAGCCGATCCCACCATGAATCATTGTCGTGATAGGCGAAGGCGAAGCCAAGCAGGAATACGCGGTCCAGCAGCCCCTTTAACTCAGCGGGTTCGCTACCCCACCACATCGGAAATCCGACAACCAGATGGTCGCATGAATCTATTGCCTCGGCCACTTGGTGGATGTCTGGCTCCCACTCGATCCGCTTTGCATAGCCATATCGAAGGATCGGATCGAAATTGAGGTCACGAACAGCGATGCGGGTAATTCTGGTATCGTCAGGAAGAGCCTTGGCATAGATATCCAACAGTGCGGTACATAGCCGACCAGCATCGGGATGACCGTCAAGGACTAAGACATTCATGGTGCGACATTAGGCAGGGCTTATTCAAAACCCAAACAAAGAGGGCGGCCCGCTGGGACCGCCCTCTTTGAAGTCGTCGGTAAACCGGATCAGCGCGAATAGAATTCGACGACCAGGTTCGGTTCCATCGTTACCGGATAAGGTACTTCGTCGAGCTTCGGTACGCGGGTGAAAGTCACCTTGTCGTTGCCGTCAGGCGCGACATAGTCAGGGATTTCGCGCTCTGGCAGGCTCTGAGCTTCGATAACAAGCGCCATTTCCTTCGCCTTGTTGCCTAGGCTGATCACATCGCCAACCTTGATGCGGCGACTTGGAATGTTGCACTTCACACCGTTTACATAAATGTGGCCGTGGTTGACGATCTGGCGAGCCGAGAACACGGTCGGTGCGAATTTGGCGCGATATACAACCATGTCCAGACGCTGTTCGAGCAGGCCAATAAGGTTTTGGCCGGTATCGCCCTTCATCTTTGAAGCTTCGGTGTATGTGCGCTTAAACTGCTTCTCTGTAACATCGCCGTAATAGCCCTTCAGCTTTTGCTTGGCACGAAGCTGCAGGCCGAAGTCGCTCATCTTGCCCTTGCGGCGCTGGCCGTGCTGGCCGGGACCGTAGGAACGCTTGTTAACCGGAGAGTTAGGGCGACCCCAGATGTTTTCGCCCATCCGACGGTCGAGTTTATACTTGGCGCTCTTGCGCTTTGACATAAGTCATTCCTTCAATTTGCTGGACGGACCCAGTGCCCGCCATCTAACCCGGCATCGCACCGCAAGAGCTGTTCTCTTACGCGGCCACCGCTTCACCGGGGTGCGGGGCCAATCAGCGAAGCGCGCGCACTAGCAGGATTGTGCCCAAGGTCAATACCTAGCTTATCAAGCCTCTCGATCGGGCTTTGCCAGGGTGGAAAGCACGCCCCGTAAGGTGCGTACCTGTAGATGGTTCCAGCCAGGTGAGGTGAGAATGTTGCGTAGTGTCTTGCGCGTTGCCTCTGCCCGTTCTGGGGGGAGGAAGTAACCTTTAGGCTCCAGCAGGGCTTCGAAGTGAGAAATAAGGCCATCCAACTCCTCCTGCGGAGCTGGAGGGTATTCCTCTTCGATAGTTGGCTGCACCAACTGCTGGCCTTTGGACCATTCATAAGCGCACAGGATCACTGCCTGCGCCAGGTTGAGAGAGCCGAAGTTAGGATTGATGGGCACTGTCAATATGCTGCGCGCCAGCGCCACATCCTCGCTCTCAAGCCCGGATGCCTCACGCCCGAACAAGATTGCGCTCTTGCCCGTTTGGGTGTGGATTTCGGCTGCTGCCTCCTGGGGAGTAACCACCGGCTTGGTCATGCCGCGTTTTCGTACTGTCGTTGCGTAAATATGCGCGCAGTCCGCCACCGCCTCGGCGGTCGTGTCGTAAATTTGCGCTTGGTCGAGCACGATATCAGCACCGGCGGCTGATGGCCCTGCATCGGGATTGGGCCAGCCATCGCGAGGGGCGACAATGCGCAGTTCCGTCAGCCCGAAATTGAGCATTGCCCTTGCGCATTTTCCGATATTCTCGCCCAGCTGCGGTCGCACCAGGACGATTACAGGTTGGTCACTTGGCACCTTCATGCGCCGCTTCCTGCACCGTGCTGGCAAATTCTTCGAAATCCTTTGCCTCGCTGAAGTCGCGATACACGCTTGCAAAACGGATATATGCCACGCTGTCCAGCTGGCGCAGTCCGTCCATCACCATTTCGCCAATCCGTGAAGAGGATACCTCGGATTCACCTGCTGTTTCGACCTGGCGCTGGATGCCAGAAACCAATTGGTCAATCTGCTCCTGACTCACGCCACGTTTTCGGCAGGCGAGACTCA
>DMWU01000166.1 GCA_003483125.1 Erythrobacter sp.
GTGGGCCGGGACCTGCGCCTGGTTGAACAGGATCGCCTTGTCAGGATCGACGCCGCAGGCAACCAGCGTCGCAATCAGTTCCAATGTCGATGTGTAGAGCTCTTTTGGATCATGCGGGAGCGAAATGGCGTGCAGATCTGCAATAAAGATCATGCACTCCCCGCCTGCAGCGGCTGCATCATCCTGGAACTTCACATAGTTGCGGATCGCCCCGAGGTAATTGCCAAGGTGGGGCTTGCCCGTGGGCTGGATTCCAGAAACGACACGCATGAGTATTCTCTGATCTGTTAGGCTTGGCGGCGCATTAGTCGCTGGACACTCGCTTTGTCGAGTACACCCAGCACAAATGCAGCAATTGAGTAGGTCGCGACCCCCGTGATGACGAGCAGAATGATCGATAATCCGCGTTCGATCGTTGACCCGCTGAAATAGGCATCACCTACTTGCATGGCATACCACAGTGCGACACCCATGGGTGCGCTGGCCAACACGATACGGACCAACCTGCCGATCACTCGGCCAGTCAGGGCAAAAAAGCCGCGGCGAACGAGGGTCGTATAGAGAAGCATCGTATTGACCCAGGCGCCGATTGCACCTGCGAGGGCGAGCGAGATCACTCCGATACGCGGAACTAAGTAGAGGTTGATCGCCACGGTCACCGTAAGGCTGAATGCTGCCGTGTAGACGGGCGTACGCGTATCCTTGCGGGCAAAGAAATTCGGCGTCAGCACCTTCACCAGAACATAGGCGGGGAGGCCAAGGACCAGTGCTGAAACCAGCGTACCGGTAATCATCGCATCTTCAATCGTGTATGCGCCCGATTGCATGAATACCCGCACGAATGCGCTACCTGTAAAGAACAGGGCGACTGCGGCTGGCACGGTCAGCAGCATGGAGAGCTCGATCGCGTTCGACTGTAGGCGCTGTGCCTCATCCGTCTCGTCCTTGGTGACAAAGCGGCTGAGTGCGGGCAGAATAGCGGTGCTCAATGCGATCCCGATTATCCCGAGCGGCAATTGGTTCCACCTGTCTGCCATGGCCATATAGGTGAGGCTGCCATCGGGCAGGCCGCGAATAAATGCGAGATCGATGAAGCGGCTAATCTGGTAAACGCCCGCGCCGAATACGGCCGGGATGATAAGAACGCCCATTTCTTTCACGCGGCCTGTCAGTTTCGGACGCGCGAAGGGAATCGAGAAACCCGCACGGCGCATCCAGAAATATAGCCAGCCAAGTTGCAGCAGCCCGCTCGCAGACACGGCAATCGCCAGGTACAGGCCGGTCGCCTGCCGCGTTGCTTCACTGTCGGTCTGGAACGCCCCCCAGGTGAGCGCGATGATCAGGCAGAGGTTTAGTAGTATCGGTGCTGCGGCAGCCGCCGCAAATCGTGAAAGCGAATTGAGCACTGCCGCTGTCAGCGTCCCAAGGCTCATGAACAGCAGGTAGGGGAAGGCGATCTGTGCCATCGTCACCGCGAGCGTGTAGAGCTGCTCGTCAGCCCGTAGGTCGGATTTGGCAAAAAGCCATAACACCCACGGCATGCCCAGCATCATCAGCGCGCCAAAGCCGACAAGCAGTGGAAGCAATACTGCCAGGATCTCGCTGGCAAAGCGACGCGCCTCGCTCTGTCCCTCGGTCATATGCCGATTGAACAGCGGCACAAATGCGCTGGCAAATGCACCCTCGGCAAAAAGCCTGCGGAACAGGTTAGGCAATTGGAAGGCCAACTGCCAGGCATCGGCAGCCCCGCCAGCGCCCAGGACGCGAGCGAGCAATATGTCGCGCAGGAAGCCGAATACGCGGCTGACCGCCGTCAGCCCGCCAATCGTGCTGACGTTCTTGAGCAGGCTCATTTACGCGGCCCGCCGGTCATTCGCCTCAGGCGCTTTCGCCCGGTGCAACATCCCCAGCGCCGGCGGCCTGTTCCTGTTGCCGCTTGGCCTGCAGTTGCTGCACGTAGAGTGCATTGAAGTCGATCGGATCGAGTACCATTGGCTGGAAGCCGGCATCACGAACGGCATCGGCAACTACGCGGCGCGCGAATGGGAACAGCATGCGAGGTGCCTCTGCATAAAGGAATGCGTGCGCCTGCTCTTCCGGAACATTGCGAATGCCGATTAAGCCGCAATAGGCAAGCTCGACCAGATAGGCATTGCCCTCATTCGTCTTCGCGGTGATGTTGATCTTGAGTTCAACCTCGCTCACCTCTTCGTTCACCCTTTCGGCGCCAATGTTGAACTGAACATCGATTTGCGGCTGATCCTTCCATTGGAATACCGCAGGCGCATTCGGGTTCTCGACCGAAAGGTCTTTCACATATTGGGTAATGATCCCGGCCGAAGGCAGATTGTCTGCCCCGTTCGGGGTGATCGGGTTCCCATCAAGATCGGTCAGTACGTTGCCTTCTTCTTCGGCCATGTTCGCTTGCTTTCGATTGAATTGTCTGCATCGCCACCAATATGGCGGCAAGTTCGGCGCGCGCCTAGCATTCAAGTGCTTTGCCCGCAACCAAGCCTTTGCGCTACTCCTGTGTCTAGGACAAAAAACGGCTCGCCGCTGATTGGCGTGGCTTTGGCACGCAAATGCGGTTGTCGAATTGTAATTCATCCCTATTTAAGGCACTCAGGGGCATCAAGGGCACATCATGACGTGCCATTACAACCGCCGGGTGTTTTAAGTGCTTGAAATTATTATTCTTGCGATGATTGCAGCCTTTCTTGGCTTGCGGCTTTATTCCGTGCTTGGCCAGCGTGCCGAACATGAAGAAGAGGTGATCCCGCATCGCTTCGATCCTGAAGAGCGTCAGGCGCAACCGACGCCCCGCCAGGCTGCACCGCAGATTCCGGCACAACGCATGCCTGAGATTGAAGGGCTTATGCCTTCGGTCGAGCGGGGCGTACGCGCAATTGCCGCTGCTGATCCGCGCTTTGATATCACTGCCTTCCTTGAAGGCGCGAAGGGCGCATACTCGATGGTGCTCGAGGCATTTTGGAGCGGTGACAAGGAAACGCTGAAAGAGCTGTGCGACGACGATGTCTATGCCAGCTTCTCTGGTGCGATTGTTGCACGCGAGGAGGCAGGTCAAACGCTTGATAACAAGCTGATCCGCATTGAAGAAACGCGTATTCACGCGGCTGAAATGGATGGCCGGATGGCGCGCGTTGCAGTGCTGTTTATCGCTGATATTGTGGCGGTTACTCACGACAAGGACGGCAATGTGATTGCCGGTTCTCTCGACGATGCCATCGAAAGCCGCGACATCTGGACCTTCTCGCGCAATGTCGATTCGCATACCCCCGATTGGGTTCTTGACGAGACCGACGAAGGTTAAGGCAACAGTTTACCGACAGAGAAGGAGGCACGGCATGCGGGTTCGGCTTGCAGCAGGGCTCGCCATTACTGCTTCCTTGACGCTGACGGCCTGCGCCTCGATCATTCCCGATAGCCAAGAGCCGCGTGCAACTGCGCCGCTTGTTCCAATCGCAGAAGCGGAAAATGCTGCGTTGGCTGGCGTCAGCCGCGGGATTAGCGTGGGCGCTTTGGAGTTCTCTCCCGGCGATGCGGGGACTGCGCTGGCAAGCTTCCTTGGTTCATGTCCGCAGCTTCTAAGTCGCGAGGACATTAGCGGGCTGACGGTTCCCAATGATTGGCGCGGCGCGTGCAATGCGGCGGCTGATTGGCCGCTCGACGATGCACGTCGTTTCTTCGTCAAACATTTCGAAACTGCCCGGGTGAGTAACGGTGCGGCATTCACGACAGGCTATTTCGAACCTGAGATCTCGGGTTGCCGCACGCGCGGGCCGGGTTGTGAAGTTCCCATCTACCGCGCGCCGCCTGAACTTGTCCGTGCGTGGCAGGATGAAACTCCCCAGGAAGAGCGCAATGGGCAGCTACTGCTTGGTCGCTATGACGCTGCCGACAAGTTCATTCCCTATTACGAGCGTGCAGAAATTGAAGACGGCGCGCTGAATGGCCGCGGGCTGGAATTGGCGTGGGCTGCCGATCCGATAGAATTATTCTTCCTGCAAATTCAGGGATCTGGTCGGATTCGTACTAATGATGGCGAGGTAATCCGCATAGGTTATGCGGGGCAGAACGGACGCGAATATGTGAGCATCGGTCGGGTCATGCGCGAACGCGGGCTGCTGGGTGAGGAGCCTGGCCAATATGCCGCGTCGATGCAGGGCATCATGCAGTATTTGCGCGAACACCCCGATGATGGCCGCGAGCTGATGCGACTCAACAAGAGCTGGATTTTCTTCCGCGAGCTGACTGGTGATGGCCCGCTCGGTACGCTTGGTGTGCCGGTGCGCCGCGAAACCAGCGTGGCGGTCGATCCGCGCTTTGTGCCGCTGGGCGCTCCCGTCTGGCTCGATTTTGAGCGTGACGAGGCAGATGGATTGTGGGTTGCGCAGGATACGGGCGGGGCGATCAAGGGTGCGAACCGCTTTGACACATTTTGGGGTGCAGGCGCGGATGCGCGGGAGATTGCGGGCGGTATGAGCAGCGAAGGCAGCGCCTTGCTGCTACTACCCAAGGGAACAGTCGCCCGCTTGAAGCAGCAACAATGAGCATCCCGCGCGGCCTATCTGCCGAAGAGGCAGCTGCATGGGCGAGGCTTGCCAGCAGCGTAACACCGCTTGAAGGCAGGAAGGTGCCACGGCTCGAAACTGCACCGGCAAAGCTAAGCAAGCCCGTTCCAGCCCCGAAAGCGGTGGCGCCGCCGCCAATTCGCAAACCTGCCAAGCCGAGCCCGCCCCCCCCTCCCAATGCCGGGCTCGATAGCCAATGGGAGCGCAAGCTTAAATCGGGCGCGATCAGTCCGGATTTTACCCTCGACCTGCACGGGGATTCGCTCGATGCGGCATATTCTCGGCTGATGCATGGGATGGACCAGGCGCGTAGTATGGGCGCGCGGGTGGTGCTACTCATAGCCGGAAAGTCACGTCCGGTTGATCCTGCGGATAGGGGAAGCAGGCGCGGTGCAATTCGAGCGAAAATCCTCGACTGGCTGGCGGCAAGTTCGCACAGCGATTCCATTGCCGCCGTGCGCAGGGCACACCGCAGGCACGGTGGGGAGGGCGCTCTCTATTTGGTGTTGAGACGACGTTAGCGCCTCAAACAGCGGAACTGAACCGGCGCCGCGATTGGCGGCGATAGGGGTCGAATAGCGCAGCGATCGTGCGCGCATAGGATAGGCCATCAGGTGAGATCGCCAGTTTTTCGCCATCCACGATAGCGAGACCGCGCGATATGAAAGGTTGCAGAACGCCTTCAACCTCGCCCATTACCGCTGCTGGAATCTCGGACTGGCTCTGGCATAGTAGGCCTTCGATTATCTTGCCGCGAAGCTGGTCATCCTTAGATCGCTTCGTGCCACGCGAGGCGGTGAGCTTCTCTTGCGAGATTATCATGCGATAGCGGCCGCTGCTCTTTTCGTTCTGAGCTAACAGCTGCGGGAAACTGCTGATTGCAGAGCTTCCCAATCCGATCAGGACTGGGGAGATATCATCGGTAAATCCCTGGAAATTGCGGCGCAACGCGCCCTCAGATGCAGCACGCGCAAGCGGATCATCATGCAGGGCGAAATGGTCGAATCCAATCGGCGCATAGCCATTGCTTGTCATATGTTCGAAAGCGTCACCGGCCATGGCGAACCGCTCCGCCTGGCCGGGCAAATGGCTATCATCGATTACTCGCTGGCGCGGGATCATATCGGGCACATGAGCATAACCAAATACCGCCGCGCGGTCTGCGCCTAGCATTACTGTATGTTCAAGGTTGTCGATCAAATCGCCACGTGATTGACCGGGCAGGCCGTACATCAGATCGAAATTGAGCGAAGAGACCCCAGCCTCGCGCAGCCATTCGACAAAGCGGCTGATCAGGTCATCATCCTGCACGCGGCCAATTGCCTGCTGGCAATGCGGGGCGAATGTCTGCACACCCATGCTGGCGCGGGTTATCCCTACCGATTCGATCACTAGCGCCCATTCCTCATTCATGGTACGTGGATCGAGTTCGATCGAGAAATCCGGCTCGTTGAGATTGAACCGCAAGGTCAGGCTTTCGACCAGGCGGATAAAATCGACCGGGGTTATGGCGTTGGGGCTGCCGCCGCCGAATGCGACGCGGCGTATCTTTGAGCCCTGTGGCAAGCGAGCGGCGACAAGGTCGATCTCGCTATGGAGCGCAGCAAGATAGGATTCGAGGCGATGCCTGCGTCCGGCAGCGCCCGTGTTGCAGCCGCAATAGAAACAGAGTTTCTCGCAAAAGGGGATGTGCAGATAAAGCGAAATATCGCCTGCTGCTTGCTCCAGCGCCCGATCGTAATCTGACGAGACCAGCTCACCAAAATCGGCAGCTGTTGGATAGCTGGTGTAACGCGGCACGGGCGTTGTCAGTAATTCGGGATGATATGGCCACATGCGGGCCTAATGGCCCCGCGCTCACACAGCTTCATTGTTATAGATCAATTAGGATAGGGAAAGGCAGGACTTGACATGCAAATGAAATGCCCCCGACATTGCTGCCGGGGGCTTCCAGCGACCCGAAGCACTCGAGCCCCGGGTTCTTCAAAATCTAGTTAGGCCAGATCGAAGCGGTCTGCGTCCATCACCTTTGACCATGCGGTGACAAAGGTATCGACGAACAACGCCTCGTTTCCGCTTTCGGCGAAGACTTCGGCCTGCGCGCGCAATTGCGAGTGCGAGCCAAAGACCAGGTCAGCCCGGGTGGCGCGATACTTCTCCGTACCACTCGCGCGATCACGGCCCACGAATTCTTCTTGGTTGCTGCCATCGACGGCTGACCATTCGGTTGCCATGTCGAGAAGGTTCACAAAGAAGTCGTTCGATAGCGTGCCCACCCGGTCGGTGAAGACGCCGTGGCTGCTATTGCCGCTATTGGCGCCCAGGGCCCGCATGCCGCCGACCAGTGCCGTCATTTCCGGGATCGAAAGACCCAGCAAATGCGCTTTGTCGACCAGCATGTCTTCGGTCTTCACCGTGGCTTTGGTGCGCAAATAGTTACGGAAGCCGTCGGCAAAGGGTTCGAGCGGCTCGAAGCTTTCTGCATCTGTCTGCTCGGCACTGGCGTCGCCGCGACCTGTAGTGACGTCAACATTTACGTCGAAGCCGCCATCGCTAGCCGCTTTTTCGATTGCGGCAGCGCCGGCCAGCACAATGGCATCTGCCATGGACAGGCTTCCGCGAAGCTCCTCCAGCTTGCCGAGAACCTTGGACAGTTCATCGGGATCGTTAGCATCCCAACCATTTTGAGGAGCGAGCCTTACGCGTGCGCCATTCGCACCGCCGCGATGGTCGCTATTGCGGTAGGTGGATGCCGAAGCCCAAGCTGCCTTGACCAGTTCGCTGACAGTCAGGCCACTGGCGAGAACTGCAGACTTGAATGCAGCTACATCAGCGTCCGATGGGGTCGAGTCAGCAGGAACGGGATCCTGCCAGATCAGATCCTCAGCAGGAACTTCCGGCCCCTGATAGCGGGCTTTCGGGCCCATATCGCGGTGGCACAGCTTGAACCATGCACGTGCAAAAGCATCGTCGAGCTGTTCCGGGTTCGCAAGGAAGCGCTCCGAAATCTTGCGATATTCCGGATCAATCTTCAGCGCCATATCGGCGGTGGTCATGATCGTCGGAACCTTCTTCGAAGGATCGCGAGCGTCGGGCGCCATGTCTTCCGGCTCAGGATTTACAGGCGTCCACATCTGCGCGCCTGCCGGGCTCTTGGTCAGCTCATAATCATACTTGAACAGCAGCCGGAAATAGTCGTGGCTCCACGAAGTTGGGTTGTTTGACCACGAACCTTCGATACCCGAAGTCGTGATATTGCCTGCATCGATTTCCGATTGGTCTGTCAGCCAACCAAAGCCCTGCTTCTCGATCGATTCGCTCTCGGGCGAGCCGCTGAACGTGTCAGCCTGCGCAGCGCCATGGGCCTTGCCGAAGGCATGGCCGCCCGCGGTCAACGCCACGGTTTCCTCATCATTCATGGCCATGCGGCTGAAAGTGATGCGCATGTCGCGCGCGCTTTCCAGCGGGTCAGGATTGCCGCCGGGACCTTCCGGATTGACATAGATCAGGCCCATCTGGATCGCCGCCAGCGGGTTCTCCAATGCCTTTTCCTTGTCAGGGATGATGCGTGTTTCGGCACCCTGGTCGACCCACAGGTCTTCCGTGCCCCAATATACGGTTTCCGGTTCGAAAACGTCCGCGCGACCGCCACCGAATCCGAATACCGGACCACCCATCGATTCGATGGCTACATTGCCGGCGAGGATGAACAGGTCAGCCCAGCTGATATTCTTGCCGTATTTCTGCTTTATCGGCCAAAGCAGGCGCCGCGCCTTGTCGAGATTGCCATTGTCCGGCCAGCTATTGAGCGGCGCGAAACGTTGCTGCCCGCTGCCTGCGCCGCCGCGGCCATCGCCCGTGCGATAGGTGCCTGCGGCATGCCATGTCATGCGGATGAAGAAGGGGCCGTAATGGCCATAATCTGCGGGCCACCATGGCTGGCTATCGGTCATCAACGCCGTGAGGTCGGCCTTGAGCGCATGGTAGTCGAGCGTGTTGAACGCTTCCGCATAATTGAAATCATCACCCATCGGGTCGGCCTTGCGGCCCTGCTGGGTCAAAATGTCGAGTTGGGTCTGGTCGGGCCACCAATCATCATTGGTGCGGCCAAACAGCGACCTTACGCTGTCATCGCCATGAAACGGGCATCCCCCGCTCATTTCTCCAGTCTTCGCGTCCATTTTTATCTCCTGAATCTGTCGAGTCGATCAGACTCGCTATCTTGCTTGCCTAAGCAGGATGACTCTTTTCGTTTGAACTGTCCAATCGATTAATGCGGCAAGATTGATCGATTTTGGCGGTTAAGTTGGCTTAACGCTACGCCACTTGCGCGCGGTGGAGCAATTTATGGTCTGCCAGGACCAGCGCCATCATCGCCTCGACCACGGGAGTGCCACGGATGCCCACGCAGGGATCATGCCGGCCTTTGGTCCGCACCTGCACCGCCTCGCCATCAGAATTGATCGAATCTACCGGCGTCAGGATCGAGCTGGTCGGCTTGAAAGCAACGCGGCATACAATCGGCTGCCCGGTCGAGATTCCGCCAGCTGTGCCGCCTGCATGATTGGCGGCAAATTCCGGTCCGTCCTCACCGGGCTGCATGGCATCGGCGTTCTCCTCGCCGGTCAGGCGCGCGGCATCGAACCCATCGCCAATTTCTACGCCTTTCACTGCATTGATGCTCATCATTGCAGCGCCAAGATCTCCGTCGAGCTTGGCATAGACGGGTGCGCCCCATCCCGCTGGCACGCCTTCGGCCACGCATTCGACAATCGCGCCCAGAGACGAACCGGCCTTGCGCGCCGTATCGACTTTTTCTTCCCAGCGTTTCGCTGCTGCCTCATCGGGGCAGAAGAACGGGTTTTGACCAATCTGATCATAGTCGATGGCTTTTCGGTCGATCTTGTCGCCGCCCAGCTCGCACACATAGGCGATGATCTTCACTTCGGGGATGATCAGCCGGGCAACCGCGCCTGCTGCAACGCGTGCCGCCGTTTCGCGCGCGCTCGACCTGCCGCCTCCGCGATAGTCGCGAATGCCATATTTCGCGTCATAGGAATAATCGGCGTGTCCAGGGCGATAACTCTTCGCGATTTCCGAATAATCCTTGCTGCGTTGATCGGTATTTTCGATCATCAGCGAGATCGGCGTGCCCGTGGTTTGCCCCTCGAAAGTACCAGAGAGTATCTTGACCAGGTCGGCTTCCTTGCGCTGCGTCGTAAAGCGGTTCTGGCCTGGTTTGCGCGCATCCATGAATGGCTGGATGTCCACTTCGGTCAGGGCGATGCACGGCGGGCAGCCATCCAGCACCGCGCCCAGCGCAGGCCCGTGGCTCTCACCCCATGTGGTGAAGCGCAGCACGCGTCCGAAAGTGTTCCAGCTCATATCTGTTTCATTGGCGCAAGCGTGGGCAAGTGTCTAGCGGCGCTGGACCAATCATCTCTTTAGGGGCAAGAACAAACCATGATTGCGAAGCTTTCCGGTCGGCTCGATGATTTGGGCGAGGATTGGGCGATTATCGACGTCCAGGGAGTCGGTTATCTGGTGCATTGCTCGGCAAAGACTCTCTCTGCGCTGGGCGAAAGAGGAGAGGCTTGCACTGTCCACACCGACCTGCAGGTCTCCGAAAACAATATGCGCCTGCTGGGTTTTGCCGAAAGTGCGGAGCGTGACTGGTTCCGACTTCTGACGCAGGTACAGGGCGTTGGGAGCAAGGTCGCCTTGGCGATCCTCTCCGCGCTCAGCACTGGCGAATTGCGCGATGCATGTGCCGGCGGCGATGCTGCCATGGTCGCACGCGCTCAAGGTGTGGGGCCGAAGCTGGCCGGGCGCATCGTCAACGAGCTTAAGGACAAGGCAGGCGCGCTGCCCGGTGGCGGCGGTGTCTCTGGCATTGCCCCGGCACCTGCTGGCGGGGTAAGTGCAGATGCGGTCAGCGCACTGGAAAATCTTGGCTTCAAGCCTGCCATCGCAGCCCGAGCCGTAAGCGCCGCACAGGCGGAATTGGGCGAGGATGCAAATGAAGGCGACCTTATCCGTGTGGCATTGAAAAGAGCGGCTGGGTGACGAGGGGGTGATATGCGTATCTTGGGTTCAATAATGGCGCTTGCTCTAGCCACTCCGGGCTCGGCGCAAGACTTGTCTGCCTTCACGACAGGACCCGTATTTGAAGATTATGGCCCAACCGCGCCTGTCAAAACCACAACGGAAATTCCTGCTGATGCGGAATTCAAGATCGCTTTCGACGTGGCGGCAGGCGCAGATGCGGGCAAGCTTAACCGCACGCTGGAAAGCGCCGCGCGCTTCGTCAACATGCATGTGGAGGCCGGCGTTCCGTTGGAGAATATCAAGATTGCCGTGGTGGTGCATGGCAAGGCTTCGGAAGACCTTTTGGGTGCGGAAGAATATGCCAAACGGCGCGATAGTGCCGAGAATGCCAATATCGCGCTGATCGCTGCGCTGGTGGATAGCGGCATGCGCGTGATCCTCTGCGGGCAGAGCGCGGCCGCCTATGGCATTACCAATGATATGCTAGCCCCCGGTGTAGATATGGCACTCTCCGCCATGACTGCACATGCATTGCTGCAACAAGAAGGCTATACGGTGAACCCGTTCTGATGCCAGAGATTTATGACTGAACCTTTTCCCATCCACTCGCCCGATAGGCAGGCCGACGATCCGGACGCTGCGCTGCGTCCGAAATCGCTTGAGGAGTTTATCGGGCAGGAGGCTGCGCGTGAGAATCTCCGAGTTTTCATCGAAAGTGCTAAATCGCGCGGCGAGGCGATGGACCACACGCTTTTCTTCGGCCCACCGGGACTAGGCAAGACAACGCTGGCGCAGATTGTGGCCAAGGAATTGGGCGTCGGTTTCCGTGCGACAAGCGGACCGGTAATTGCCAAGGCGGGCGATCTTGCGGCGCTACTCACCAATCTCGAACCGCACGATGTGCTGTTCATTGACGAGATTCACCGCCTCAATCCCGTGGTGGAAGAGGTGCTCTATCCCGCGATGGAGGATCGTGCGCTCGACATCATCATTGGCGAGGGCCCCGCGGCGCGAAGCGTGCGGATCGACCTGCCGCCATTCACGCTGATCGGCGCGACGACACGGCAGGGGCTGCTGACAACCCCGCTGCGCGATCGTTTTGGCATTCCAGTGCGGTTGAATTTCTACACGCATGACGAGCTGGACAAGGTAGTAACGCGCGGGGCGCGGCTGCTTGGTCTTGATATCGACAAACAGGGCGCGCGTGAGATTGCGCGCCGCTCGCGCGGCACGCCGCGTGTTGCGGGCCGATTGCTGCGCCGCGTGCGCGATTTCGCCCATGTCGCGGGGCAAGAGACGGTTACGCGCGCGATCGCTGACGATGCGCTGGTCCGGCTGGAAATCGACTCGCTAGGTCTCGATGCGATGGATCGCCGCTATCTCTCCATGATCGCCACTACATACAAAGGCGGCCCGGTTGGGGTGGAAACGCTGGCGGCCGGCCTCGCCGAACCGCGCGACACTGTTGAGGATGTGGTCGAACCTTACCTGATCCAGCTAGGCCTGCTCGCGCGAACAGCGCGTGGGCGAATGCTCAACGATGCCGGGTGGGAGCATTTGGAGATGACACCGCCATCCAAACCCCAAGGGGGCCTGTTCGAAGAAGGGAAGTAGCGCGGCCTAGTAAAGGCGGACTGGCAATTGCGCGTCGCGCCAGGCCTGGAAACCGCCTTTCAGATGGCGTGCCTTCTTGCCCGTATGCTTTGCTAATTTTTCCGCTGCGATGCCGCTGCGCCTGTCAGAGTTGCAGTAGAGCACCGGCTCGCGGCCATCTGAAAGGTCAAGTTTCGCAGGATCGAATTTGTCGAGCTCAATATGTTCGGCACCGGGGATCATTCCCTTGGCCACTTCTTCATCGGTTCGCACATCGATCAGGCGAATCTTCTTTTCCTTGAGCAGCCCTTCGAGCTGCTCCGCCTCGATTGCCTCAATTTCTGCAAGCTCGGGCAGCACCATCTCTTTAACCGGCGCCAAATCCGATTGTTCGGCGCAGGCGGCAAGCGCCAAAGACGCCGCCGCCACCACCGCGGCAATCTTTGGAGAAGCCAGCTTATGCAGCGAGCTTCCTGAGGACATAATGGAGGATACCACCATTCTTATAATACTCCATCTCGTTAGCCGTATCGATTCGGCATAGCGCAGTGAAGATGAACGTAGCCCCATCAGCTTTTGCAACCTTCACTTCGACGTCCTGACCGGGCTGTAGCTCAGCCAGGCCTTCGATCGTGAAGCTGTCATCGGCTGAAAGGCCCAGATTCTCGCGTGTATCGCCCTCCTTGAACTGCAGGGGCAGCACACCCCTGCCAACGAGGTTTGAACGGTG